>JAAYWB010000058.1 GCA_012516855.1 Candidatus Cloacimonadota bacterium | reverse complement strand
GTATTCACCTTGAAATGCCCTCCCCTGCCGGGAGGGGTTGAGACGGCGCGGGCGGCCGCGTAATTGCGGCAAGCCTTGAAATGACCTCCCCTGCCGGGAGGGGTTGAGACATTCTGTTATACTCTGCGTTAATCATACGGATTTTCTTGAAATGACCTCCCCTGCCGGGAGGGGTTGAGACAAATTTTTTCATTCTCCTTACCATCGGGTAAAACTTGAAATGACCTCCCCTGCCGGGAGGGGTTGAGACTTTCCGATGTTCGGATTGACACGCTATACAACGTCTTGAAATGACCTCCCCTGCCGGGAGGGGTTGAGACTCGAGGATCTTTTCAATGAGATCCTCTTGTTCTCTTGAAATGACCTCCCCTGCCGGGAGGGGTTGAGACTCTCCTTTTTTTTACTTGAGTATTGTTTTTTGAACTTCTTGAAATGACCTCCCCTGCCGGGAGGGGTTGAGACTCCGGGAGCACAAGTAGAACCGAGGTTCGAAAGTTTCTTGAAATGACCTCCCCTGCCGGGAGGGGTTGAGACGAGAGCGGCCTTCTCCCCTTCCTGCTGAGAGATTTTAACTTGAAATGACCTCCCCTGCCGGGAGGGGTTGAGACGAGAGCGGCCTTCTCCCCTTCCTGCTGAGAGATTTTAACTTGAAATGACCTCCCCTGCCGGGAGGGGTTGAGACTTTATGAAACATTTATTTTCAAGACTTATTGATTTCTTGAAATGACCTCCCCTGCCGGGAGGGGTTGAGACTATAGCTAGCTCACTCTTCCTCGTCCATGGGAATGGGCTTGAAATGACCTCCCCTGCCGGGAGGGGGATGATTCACGCAATAGAGAAGTTGGAGAAAATCAGGGAAAAGAAAAACCGCCGCGGAGCGACGGTTTATGAGGACAAGAGTATCAGTAGGTTCATTCAGGGGCTGGCAGGGGTTGGGGTTCCGTGCACAATGCCAAGATATTCTTTCATGCAGACCCTTTCCAGGGGCAGCCAGCCAGCATCCGTGATTCCGGCGATGGATTTAGTGAGGTTGAAAAACTTGCTTGTGTTCAGGACCCTTTGTTCGAAGTCTGCCAGAGTGTTCCAGTCAGAGTCCCCTAAAGCCAGCAACGCCGCGTCAAGCTTATCTTTGGCAATGCCCAGGAAATCCATAATTGAGCCGATGAGTTGTGGATCGCGGGGGATGGGTTTGCCGCTATGGATGAGGTCATTTCTGAGATTGGTTATTTTCTGGTAGTGCGGATTGGGTTCAAAACTCCTTCCTGAATCCCCTTTTTTCTTTTTGCTGGGCTCGTAAAGCAAATCACCGTATTGGGGCAGGAACTGCACAGCTTCGGGGACCTCAAAGGCGTTCCAGACCTCGTTGAATTTGGCCACCACCGCTTCATTTTCAAACAGGACCACGCTGCCTTTGCCCCTCAAACGGGGTAAGTAATCGGAAAGGATGGTGTTTTTTATCAACTTATAGCCGTGATGAAGCTTGTTTTCAGGCAGGTCGAGCAAACCCAACAAGGCGGCCTCGGTCAGGCATTTCAACCAAACCAAAAGGCTGTTGTAGTCATTTCGATAGAGGGCGGTCATGATGAGGGTGAAGAAGTTTGAGAACCAGTTTTGTGGATCTGATTGTTTCGCTTCCAGTGAAAGGAACAGCGTTTCCATTGCCGCGATCTCACTGTCCCCGAAATATCCCGGTTTGGCTGCGCGGGCTTCTACAAAGAGATGTTTCACCATCATCCAGTCCATCTCCAAAGCCGCTCTGTTCATGGACGAGTGCAATTCCAGGAACATGTCCTGAGGGTTGATTAGATTCAGATGGCCGCTGTCCGCGGAGGCGTAGAGGTGGACCATGTCCGGACGAGGGATGAGACTGGAGAGCACCTTGGCAAGGGATTTGTTCAGGTTGGGAAATCCTCCATAGGAGCAGAGATAGAGGGTTGAGGAACCCAACTCTGCCATATATTGCTTCAGCAGGGCCAGAAACTCAAAATCAAAGAAGTCGGCCCGGTTGATGTCGAAACGGCTCAGGTCCCCCGGGGAGGGATTATCCGGCAGTGGAGGCAGGCTGTCAAAGTAACCGGCCGAACCCAGTTTGAGGATGGTGATTTCGCCTATGTGCAGGGGCAGCAGGCCGGGATGGCCTGAAAGAAGTTTTTTTGCCAGTTGCGCGGCAGCGTGAGTGAAGTCCCCTTCCGCCTGTTCCCTGAATCTGTCAGCTTTGCTTTTAAGGACCATCGGATCAGCAGAAGAAACCAGCGCTTGATCCAAAGCCTCAGCCAGGCGTTCCATGGCTGCCTCTCTCCAGGTGGCAATCAGGAAAAGCCTGTCGATCAGGGTTACACCGCGCGCAGCAAGGTCACTCAGGGCCTTGTGCAGCTTTGGCAGCGAGATGGCATCCGGCGGGCTGGACAGCTTCTCACCCTTTTTAGCTTCGGGAAAACCGTCATCCAGAGTGAAAGGCATGGATGTCAGGTCCGGCTTGGAAAAGTCCTCCTGGTTGAAGGGTATCCTGAGTTTCTCCGATTTGTGAACGAATTGAACATCAGCCAGCCCGATCTGGGCAAAAAGGACTACCGGCATCAGTCCTCCGTGGCCGTGCGGTGCAGAGCCTCAAAGAACCTCTGGCTCCATTTTCTTTCCTGTAGAATTGTACCGGTGAATCCAGCTATTCTGGCCAAGGGCACAAAAAAATCATTGGTCAGGCAGGCGGATTCAAATTCAATGATTTTATCCAGGTTGTTGTCTTGAAGATTTGCAATCGCTCTGGCTATGTCTTTAGGATTGATTCGCATGAATGTTAACAAGTCTTGCGTGTCCTTTGGATAAACAGGCCTGCCTTTGTGCAGGAGGTCATTGCGGATATTGCCAAGCCTTTGCCACTCCAAACTATCTTCCAGCGTATTCGGGTTCACAAAGAGGCTGATGTAATCCTCAAAAGCCTTCCTCAGTTTTTCCTCATCCACTTTTCGGATCAGGATGAAGAGATGGATCGACGTATCCTCTTTTTTTCCTTGGGCATTTGGGAAGTGAATTACCCTCTTATCCTCTACTTGTATCTTTTCCCAGAGAACGCCCTGCTGGTCTTTAAGCAGCTTCATATACGACGATTCCGCCATGCTTTTCATCCATACGATAACTTCATTCATGTTCATGGAGTAAAGACCCCTGAAAATCAGGGCTGCAAACCCTTCGAACCATCCTGCCCGGGAAGCGCTATAATTCATGGCTTTTCTGATCAAAGCGTTTAATCTGTCGAAGTGGTCGGAATCAGCGCGGCCTTGGTTTGAATTCTGGATTCTTTCACAATAATACAGAGCTGTTCCCAAATCAAGCCGCAAAACGTTGTCATTCATTTTCTTCAGCCAGGTCAGAAACCTACCCTGAAGCCGGTTGTCAATCTGGTAACTCAGGTACTCGCTGGTGAAGATGCGTTCATAAGTCGCGTAATTCACGGCGCTTTGCAGAACATTGTCCAGAGCACGCTGCATCATGGGCATGCCTCCGGAATGCGTGCCCAGATAGATGCGGGAATTCTCAAGACTGCCAAAATGAGGTTTTAGCGCTTCATACAATTCATACTCAAAGAAATCCAGGGTATTGATGTCGGCTTTGCCAAGCACTTCCACACCGGCTTTTTTCCCGGAATCCAATTTCAGGATGGGGTCGAATGAGCCATACAGACCCAGATCCAGCACCCAGACATTATCTATGGAAATCCCCAACATGGGGATGTTGTTGGCTTTGATCCGTCTCTGCATGAAATGAGCGGTTATGCTGGTCGCGTCATTCCTGGCGTGATACAGAATCCCATCTTCCAGATAGTCAGCCAGCTCCACCCATTTTGGATCTTTTTCTATTTCCTCTATATTCGCGTTCCAAGCATTTTTTATCTCCTCAAGCTTGGGCAATACCTTGGAGCGGTTGGTGGCGATCAGGAACAAGCCATCAATCCTGGTTATCCTCTTTTCATGCAAATACTCCAAAGTTTTACAAAAGATTGGAAATGTGATGCCTGTGCGATACTGGCGTTCCAGCCTTTCATCTCTTTTTGGTTCCTTGAATGATTCGGAGAGGTAAACTGAGATGCTGTCCTGTTCCTGGGGATCCAATTCTGCAACCTTGATGGGCTTTCTCCTCTTGCCAACCGAAATCTCATAAGTGCCCTGCAGGTCGCGATTCCCTATTGTGAAGAATAGATATCTTTTCATCGGAATTCCTCCATCCCTATTTTGCCTTCATACCACAACATTTTCGGTCTCCGAACGCGGTTATCCTTTTGAAACATCAATCCTCTTATCAAACTGTCCACGGGTTCTGGATCAAGGTTTTCGTGCTCGACATTCATATTCCTTTCCCAGGGGATCATACTTGATATTATCGGCTAATTTTACATTTGCTTTGAGGAGGTTCTCACAGACACTGAAGTCGATTTTAGGTGGTAGCGGGTTGATATCGTCGACAGTGATTTTTATGACCCCCCAACCGAAGTTCTTGCCGTATCCGATCTGATGGCTGCGGATCTTATCAGGCAGTTTGTCCTTTGGAATTGTGGCATCAAAATCATTTTCCCCTTGATGAAGCGCAAACAGCAGATAGCGCAGTTCATCGGGTAGCAGGTTTTCACAATGGCATTTGAAGCGGAAAACCGGGTAGAGTTTGCCAGGATCATATGAAGCGACCTGCTCCAAAACATTGCTTTTGTCTGCGGTGGTTTTGGGGCAGGCATAATACCGTCTGTACACCTTTCTCCCCTTCATAACAATGTTATCATTGGTCAGTTGATCAAAATATTCTGGGGTATCCTTGGGTTCCCCAGCCAGTTTAAGATCGTAGCCCCCAATGGTTCCCGTTTCTGGAATATGAACTGCGTAGTTGAAGTGCACCTTGGCCGCTTTTGCGCTATGATCCTGCCAGTATCCGCCTTTATTACACATTTTCTCAAGCAGTTTCTCCTCGTTTCTATCAAGGCTATAGCCGAACATGCTTCTCAGGATACCCAGTTTTTTCTTGTTAGCATGCGTTAACTCTCCAGATAAAAATGGATAGTATCCCTTGATGGCAGAGGTTATTGGCTTGTCTCTTCTTATTCTCATTTTGTATTTGGGTTGTTTGAAGTCTAGTTTATTTATCCTAGTCATTGGTATCTGCAGCAATTGGGCAATGAAATTGCTGATGCATCCTTTTAATGAGTAGGGGCTGACAAGCAGGGTTTCTTCATCCAGCAGCAAAGGATTTATGGTTCCACATCCATCCGTATCTATATCCGTATGCTCGTTTCCCACCAGTAGGTGGTTGAGTACGTACAGACTGCATTTGATTTCACCGGTAAACAAGTCATTCCTCTTGTTTTCGTTGAAGTAAACCAAATCCACAAGCTGTCTTGCTGGATCCTGTTTCACTGGCACAAAATCATATTGGGGATTCTTCGGCTTTTTTGGTTTGCTACCATTTTTGCCGAATCGGCTTCTATCTCTGCTATAGTTCCTCATGGTACAGCCTCCATTCATTGGTTTCGGGGTCAAACAGATAATCAAAACTGTCGGCCAAGTTTTCCAGAACTCCCAAGCCAACGGCAAAGCTATAGCGGCTTTCCCCTTCCCGGAGAATGCTGCGGTATGACCTGAGTTTGTCGTCGCTGAATGCCAGAGTGGATTCATGGGCCAGAAAAACATAATTATCCCAGCGCACGAGGTGCAGCTGGCGACTGCTGTTGTACAGGAACAGCTCATATACTGATTCCATTTTGTCCAGGACGGGAGTCAAGTCCTTCACTGAGAAAACGTGGGGCAGTTCAGGCTTCCAGCCTTTTGTCTCTAGCATCTCAGTATAGGACTCCGCGTCCCAATCCCTTTCGCCAACAGCCCAGAGACCGGGATTTTCCGAACAGTACTTCCTGATTTCATCGATGTTCATGGTTTTGTAATACATTCTTCAATCCTCCAAAGGGGTGATAAAGACCTCGGGATGGCAGGCCTGGGCGCCTAGGCTGAACAGCCGTTTGGCAGCCAGGTCCTTGAAAAAAGTGACGAAGCTTTCAATATCTGACAGCTGCGGATCATCAGCGTATGCTCTGATTTCTCCCAAAAAAGCCGTCCTAAACAGCCGTTCCTCGTTAAACTTCGCTTGGGTGATGATCGCCCGGGTAAACTCATCCTCAGCATGGCGCTCGATCGTGAGCAAATGCTTGGGCTGGAAATCAACCGCGTACAGGTCGCTGAAAAAAATCCTTCCCGCGGTTTCACCTTCCTGGCCGAGCAGGTCTCTGAGCCATCCGTCTTTGCCATGGTATTTTTCCACATAAAAGGAAAGGGCTCCTTTGAGGGATGAACCGGGAATGAGCAGCTTCTGCCCATCATGTAGGAAGACAGCATCCAGAAAGGGGTCGATATCAGCGTTTTCATCAATGACCAGCCGGTAGCTTATCTCCCCTTCGCCAGCGCGAATCAGAAGGGCGTTGGTTCCGTATCCGTCCGGTTCGTCTCCCACCTTGAGTTCCACTTTCCATTTCTTGAAAACCTTTTTTGTAGGCTTGGGCAGATCCGGAGTTCCGGCTGGAAGCACCGCATCCACCAGATGAGCCCAACCCATGCCGGAGGAGGTATGGGCGCCGATAAACAGTCCTTCATGAGCCCAACTACCAAGAACTTCACACACGGTGTCCAACAACTGGTCCGTTTGGGGGATATCGGCCTTCTTAATGTTGACACCCCGGGGGTTGAGGAAGTCCTCCTGATATGAATTGAGATCCAACTCAAGCATGGTTTCAACCTGCAGAGGTTTGCCATCCCAATGCGGAGATATCTGCCAGTGGGCGAATTTCTTCCCATCTTCGGCACTTTTCAACCTGCGATCGATCTTCACATGGTCCCGCACCATCAGATTCGCGTTTGCCAAAGTCGCTGAACGGAATATCAGAGGAGAAGCATGGGTAGCTCTCCGCTGTTCATCTTTCTCGACTTGCCTGGAGCCTTGTAGCTTCGCATACTCCTCGCTGTCACGTCCTTTCAGCCTGGCCAGGCGTTCAAAGAAGAGGCCCGCGAAGGTGGAGCCAGGGATCAGATACTCACCCGCGCCGTTTTGCAAAACCTCGGAGGATCCGGTTTCCGGGGCCAGGGTTCCACTACCGATATGCAGTGCCGTATCGAACTCAAATGTCAGTTTCAGGCATTTCCTGTTCATCTTTTCTCCTTCTTGTTGCCATATTCCTTCAGGGCAAGACTGAAAGCTTCCTTATACTTGCGATCCTCACCCAAATATTTGTCAAACACGGGGACGATTCCCTCAAAGTACTTTTTGGTTGTATCCTTGGAGGTTCCTTTTATCAGCCAACTGCGCATGAGTTGGGGATCAATGCCCCTCTGCATCATCTGGAACAGCCTGAGGCACACCGTCTTGACACCCTTGGCTTCATCGGTTTTGATTGCCTCAAGTTCTCTTATGATCTCATCTTTTTTCTTGTGCAGTTCCTCATGCTGCTGGGCCAAAGGACTGGGCTCGGGATTATATGTAACTACCTTGGTCTTACCGGCATTGTTCTGAAGCAGGTCGAGGTTGACAACCACCCGTCCGTAGCCCTCATTACTGCGTTCTCCCAATCCATGTTCCTCAAGTTTTGCCAGCTTTTCAGGCAGGTCTTCCGGGTTTTCACAGCCAAAAACGAATACGCTGCCCTTTGAAATCGCCTGAGCCGGGAAGCGACGCACCCCAGCAAGGCCATGGTAGGCATGTATGATCCTGGTGGAGGAAAATTCTTTCTTCAAAACCAGTGTGCCCGCGGGCAGGCCCAGGATTTCATCCAGCAGGCGGGGATCGAGACTTCGGCTGAAACCAAGTTTGGCATCCCTGATTATCACATCAGAGACGCATGTTAGGATGAATCCGCCTTTGTGAGACTGGCGTGGAGGATCGATTTTGGCCGAGATGTGGCAACAGCGGGCAATCTCAACAGGCTTGCTCCCCCTGCCCACATGGAGATACCGAATCCTGTTGGCAACTAATTCCAGAGCTTTGATAAATCTTACGGCATTTTCGGAATCATCGAATGAGATGACACCCAGAAACCTATTGCCCTTTTCCAGGCTGTCCTGGGTAAGAAGGGAATTCTTTTCAGTTTTTTGGGTCCTGGAATCTATTGCGTTGCGCAGTTTCAAGTTTTGCGAAGGCTTGTGGAACCGCCAGTTGTTTTCCCCACAATAAACAATGTAGCCGCCCGCAAAACTCTTGCTGGCTGAATCGTCTGTCTTGTCATCCGATGATTTGTCGCAGCTCAAAAGCGTTTCCAGCCTGTCCAGTCCTTCCGGCTTGAAGCACCAGTGAGGCCGATCCTTGCGGACGTTTTTGTACATATCGCTAACTTTCCGACTTCTGGCCGACATGGGAACGGGGCAGACATAAGGCACAACCCATTCCTCCCGGGACCTTTCCAAAACATCAACTGCCTCGGGAACAGGGTACAGGTTTTCCACCCTGCATCCACCGCCCAGCAGGTCCAGGTTTTCGGGGCAGGCAGCTCCAACTGCCACTCGTAGCATTCCCAACACGCTAGTCCCGGGAATGTGGTCCAGGGTCAGAAAATGGTTGCCCTGTTCACCCGCGCCAGCAATAGTAGTGTCATCCTTCAAACGCAGCAACAAGGCAACTTTCCCCGTTGGCTTGTCCGACCCGGACACAAATTTAGGGACTGGCGGTTCGGCTTCGGGAAGGATGTCAATCTTCACCGAGCCCAGTCCACGACGCCTGTAGCTGCCCAGCCAGGTGATGTTGCACAAGCCATCCTCCAGGAACGAGCGCAAGGATTTGGAGTTCTTGTCATGGGAGTTGTAGGATAGACATCCATCAAAGCAAACACCTTTTTTGACGCATTCGATACTCCTCAGGGATCCTTTTGCAGCAGTGCGACTTTTGTCATCTATGGCGGTAAAGGTGTGGATAATGTAATTCTCTTCACCCAGAGTGTTAGTATCGACATCCACTGTGATATCGGGGGAATTCTGCCCGCTGAAAGTGAACAGCATGCGGTAGTATCCCCTCCATTCCTTTTTTTGCGATCCCTCTGCTTGGCCGCACAACTCCAGGAGCGATTGCCTTAACAAGCCTTTGAAGGTTTCGCTACTGATGGCAGGGTTGCCTTTGGCATCTTTGATTGCCCCGTCGTCGTAAAGTCCTGCCTTATTTATGCCTTCGCCCACATGCAGGTCTTCAAGCGTGGTTATGCGGAATCTGATCCAGATCATTTTTCCTCCTCCGGGATTGTGTCCAGAAGCTCTATCACATCCAACATTTGTGAAAACTTATCCTCCTTCAGCCAGTCTGACGTGGGATCTAACAATTCCCTGATAAGTCCCTGGACATGCTTCTTTCCTTTGTAAATCGAGGTTCGCAGCATTTTATATTTGTTTTTGCCCGCATCTTCTGATTCATTATCTTTGTTTTGGGCAATAAGATAGGCAAGGTCACCTGCTTTATCGAACAAATCCAGTCCCTCGCTGAGAGTGTAGGGTTTGCCTGAAAGCACATCCGGAAGTCCCTCCTGATAACCTATCAGGTAGTCCTTCCTTCTTATTTCCCCAATCGACAGGGGTTTGGTGGAATAGAGAATATGCCAGTCCAACGCGTTGGACGGCGGATTGGTTTCCCTGGATTTAACTTTCGCCGAATCCAACAACGATTCCGCGAGTTCATTGGCATGTGAAAAAGGATAGCTGTATTTGAAGAAGGCGATGCCCATGGAGAAACTGGCCTTGTTCAGATATTCCAGCTCAGATTTCAATTCCCGCAAGAAAAAATGGATAAATTCAGGCAGGCAAAGCAGCATGATGTCGTCACCACCCATCATCAGCATGATGAAAGGCGTCTTCTGTTCTAAGGCGTGCTTGTTGTATTTTTTGAAGAGGCTATTGGTTGCATTTTTAACAGCTAAATGCATCATCCGCATCATCGCCTGTCTCTTTTTATACCAGAAATGCTCCATTTCGGCCAAGGCCTCTCCGACATTTTTACCCTGCAGACTGTTCTGGAAGTCCAGAAAGCCTTGTCCGACAGCGTTCCCGTCCAGCTTGAGAAGCGCCAGCAGGTTGCGCTTGGGGGTCAAAGAGAGCTTGCAAAACTCCTCAAAATCTTTGAACTTGTCCCCCATGTTAAGTGACTCAATTACCTGTTGCCGCCAAGATGACAGCTGATCTTGGGTTCGGTTCGCGTAGAATCTGTCTGCCTGTTCTTCCAAGGTATGTTGATACTCGCTAGGCTCCCTTTTTTCATCACAAGGGGCAGCGTCTGCGGAGATGGGAAGGTTTCCGTCCGCCGACATTTGCAGGAAAGGGTTGCCAGGGACATAAGTGTCAAGCCTATCTCTTATCTCGGTCATGGCCGTATCTGAAAACAGATTGGTTTCATCCTTTTTAGCATGTGGATTGAACTGAGCGCCAAGATTGATCTCTGAAAGGAAAAAATCAAGCATCAGACCGGGGCACTTTGTTCCTGCTCGCCGGGCTGCCTCACGAGCAAAACGCTCTGCGTCATCCACGGTTTGGAACAAGGCCTCAAAATGCCCGCCGGAAGCTGAAACAATGCCTTGGTTGAAATTCAACCAGGGATTGTCGGGATTTTTGTTGGAATTGAATTCCTCAGGTTTCTGAAAAGGAAAGTCCAATTCGATTATTCCATACTCTCCCTGCCGTTTCAAATCGAAAAAGTCATGGGAAAAAAGTTCCCCAACCAAGCTGTTGGCCCCAAGCATATGCTTAAGTTTGGGAGATTGGAAAATAAACCTCTGCACTTTCCGCGAAGCGATCTTCACACTGTAATATGCCATTAATCCTCCATATTTAGACCTTACACAAGGGGAATCCACCAAATCAAGGTCCCTTGCATAGGTTTTTCATGCTTTTTAGAATTAGCCTTCTCTGTCAACATATTTTTTTCTGCTTCAAGCTAGGCATCATTCCTGCCTGCGTCAAACGAAGCTTTCTTCATTAACTAGATGGCCGCCATCTATGGCATCGGTTCAATACTTAACTTATTCATTTATCGAATAGCTTTATAAAATAATGCAGTAACACCACCGCTACCAGCACACCGAGTATTTCCATGATCGCCACCCCCTGGGCAATGAAACCAAGCATCTTAATGATATTGAAGCATCAGCTTAAACTCATGTTTTCACTCAAGCCGGTTGTCCTTGTATCAGCTCTAATATCTCTCTTCGGAGGGTTCGAGGTCCATGGCTCGGCAGTTCCCCGTAGGCCTTGTACGATTCCCCGGGGGTGAGGCGAAGCTGCTCCCGGGCCAGGGCTCTCGTTTCCTCGGTCACGTCCTGACTGGAGGCAACCCCGGGGGGGGGTGAGCCTTGATTCATGGAAAAGCTCAACTGATGCATTTGTTGCAGCTGCGCCATGATGGCCATGAATCTGAGCAGGGAGTTGAGTTGGTACATGTTTCCTTCTTTGATTATTCTGGTTGATTCTGGTTATTCAGGTGTTTGGACAGCCAGCGACGCAGCAGGGCAAGCGCTACCAAGGCTGTTAGTGTAGCCAACATTTTTTTGATCATGCGGTTGTGGCCTTGCGTTTTTTTCATGCTTCTCTCCTTCTGGTCCTGCTTAAGCCTCGAAGCGGACGCTTTGCCCGGGTGGTCATTGACCCGGTTTCATCCAGGATAACCCCGGTGTAACTGGCGTTCCGGATGGATCGGTCAGCTCTTGACGCGCTTTCCGATCTCTTTTTCCAGAAGGTCTTTCAGGACCTTCAGACCGAAGCCCACAGCCACGATCAGGAAGTCTTTCAAGATCTTTCTGCCCATTATGAGTCTCCTTAATATTTCTTGTTCACCCAGTCTTTGATGGCGGCCTCAGCCACCTTAAATGCCACAGTCAGGATGCCGGTAAAGATAATTGTGAGAATCTTCTTTTTCATGAGGCTCTCCTTAACGCCTTCAATTGTCTCTGGCTTTGGCTAAGCCCGTTCAGCGGGCCTGCCTCGCCGGCTGCCCGAACGTTCTCTCCGGGCCTCAATTCCGGCTCCGAAACCGGTCTGCTGCCGCCGTCCCTCTTTCTAGTCTCTCTGTCCACTAACATGTCATTTCCTCCAAATATTCATTGTTTGCCTATATATTAAGCAGAACCAAAGCCATTGTCAAATCAATTTCCATCTCATTGCCCTACAAAATGTTACAGAATACCGTCCGTATGCTACTCCAGGATAATCGTAATATAAATTACTTTGTGCGGTAACTTATTTTACTTTTTCTATCAGCTTCCTCAGTCTTGCCCGGAATGTGTGCGGCTTCATGCCCAGCAACCTGGCCGCCGCTGCTGCGTTGTCCCCCGTCTTGGCCAGCGCGGCCCTCATATAAGCGGGTATCACCTCATTCATCAAGTCAATCCCTTTTTCCGGAATTTCCACTTTCAGTTCTCTTCCGGCAGTAGCAGGCAGTAGAATATCCTCCGGTCCTATGGTGTCTCCAGTGGAATTGATGTAAGCGAGCCTGACGATTTTTTGCAGTTCCCTCACATTACCGGGATATTTGTGTTCCAATAGTTTTTTCTCTCCGGCGGGGGAAAATGCTTTGCTTCTCTTGTATCGGCTGCCGTAAGCATCTAGGAAATGTCGGGCCAGCAGAATGATGTCGGCGCCTCTGTCCCTTAGGGGTGGGAGACCAACCTCCAGTTGCACCAGCCGGTAATACAGGTCCTCGCGGAAGCTCCCAGTGTTCTTCATTTCCTCCAGATCGCGATGGCTGGCTGTGACGATCCGGACATCCACCTTCCTTTCCTTTCCCCCCAAAGGACGGATAGTCATCTGATCCAGCACCCGCAGGAATTTCACTTGGTTGGACGGGGCCAAGTCACCGATCTCATCCAGAAAGATGGTGCCCTTGTCAGCCTGCACGAAAAAACCGTCCCGGTCCGTCGATGATCCTGTGAAGGAGCCCTTTTTATGGCCGAAGAATTCGCTTTCGAACAGAGTCTCGGAGATGGTTCCGCAGTTCACCGCGATGAAGGGGCCATTCCTGCGCGGACTATTAATATGGAGCAGATTGGCGGCCACTTCCTTGCCTGTACCACTTTCCCCGTGAATGAAGACCGGCAGATCATATTCCGAGTACAGGGTCAGTTTCTTTTTGGCCTCAAGCACTGAGGGGTCTTCTCCGATCAGCTCCTCCCAGCCTTTTCCAAGCCTGCCCCGAAGTACTTTGTTCTCCCTTTCGGCCAGGGTGAGGAGAACCTTGTTTTGACGTGGAGTAGTGATGGTGGGAAAATCGTCCAGGGAGAAACTGATAACTTTCACACCCTCTTCCCGAGAGGACTGGATCAGCCGCGCGTCCAAAACACCCCCCTGAACCAGCAGCACCCAACAGGCATGCATCACCGGAGTGCCTGAAGTGACGGAAATGGTCCAGGATACTTCCTCCCCTTGCTCTTCCCTAAGGATGTTCTTAACGGCTCCCACCATGGCTGGGTAAACCAGATTGTAATCAGTGGGATTGGCCACCATTGCGACTTGGTAGCACACCACTAATCCGGGATACTTCTTTTCGCAAAACTGTTTGATTTTCGAAGCGCAACGTACATAGCGGACCTGATCGTAAAGAATATAGAGCTTGTCAAAGTAAAGCTCCTTTAGGATGTCCAGGATAGGGCCCTCTCCCGTTTCAATGTTCTTGCAGTCGGTATTGCCAGCAAAAGTCAATAGTATCTTTTTCATGATGTAGCCAGCATGAATAAAAAAGCTTATAAGTCAAGGATTTTATTCTAGCCTCATTGTGATGTCGTAAGCTTCCTTGCAAACGCAGATGCTAAACCCCTGTCCTTTTCCCAAATCCTGCCCGTAAAGAGAGGTCATTTCAAAAGACTCATGTTCAACTAGAGCGGATAAAGCTGCTTTCTAGTTGAGATCAAACAGTTACTTGATTAGAAAGGGAGTCATACCTTCTAACCCGCCACAATGTCCTGTTAGTCAGTCCCTTAGCGCTCGAGTGCGTCCCTCTCCATTGTCTCCCGCCAAATCCTCGCATCACATGCGGGCATCATGCGAGTGACACATCTGGGGTTTTGAACAGGGCCTTAACGGCCAGATGACATCGCTTCTCTCTTTCGCCGTATCTCTCAGCAAAATACTGCTTTCTAGCAAGAAAATGGAGGTATGGTAGCCGCATGTACAAGAAACGGCGCTTATTAGAAGTGCCAATACAAAGAGAAAGGTTTTCTGATTGAAGTGGGCGCTCAACCAGAAAGCAGCCTGGAGAGCTTTATCAGCCCGGTTCGAAAAAGAGTCCGATTTATCTCATAACCCTGAGGATTATTCGCAGAGGTCTTCAAGAAAACAGAAAAGCCGGCGGAATTGCTTCCGCCGGCTATTTTCTTATCTTGTGAGGGGATTATCCCTCGGTGAGTTTCTTGTATTGGAGGTATCTTTCCTTGAAGAACACCTCCGCTTCGCCCTGGAATCTCTCCGAGCGTTCCGGGAAGATCCTCTCCAGAGCTGAGTAGCGGGTTTCGCCCTTGAAGAATTCCTGCACGCTGACGCTGGGCTCTTTGCTGTCCAGGGTGAGGGGGTTTTTGCCCTGGAGGCTGTTGAGCGGATTGTAGCGGTAGAGCAGCCAGTAACCGGCATCCACAGCCAGTTTCTGGCGTTTCTGGCTCATCGACATATCGATGCCGTGGTTGATGCAGGGTGCGTAGGCGATGACGATGGAAGGTCCAGGATAGGCCTCAGCTTCAAGGATGGCATTCAGGGCCTGGGCTTTGTTTGCGCCCATGGCGATGGCAGCCACATAGACGTAGCCATAGTTCATCATCATCATGCCAAGGTCTTTCTTGTTGGTTTCCTTGCCGGCCTCGGCGAAACGGGCGATGGAACCCAGGGGCGTGGCTTTTGAAGCCTGGCCGCCGGTGTTGGAATAGACCTCGGTGTCCAGCACCAGGACGTTCACGTTCTGGTTAGAGGCCATCACGTGGTCGAGTCCGCCGTAGCCGATGTCATAAGCCCAGCCGTCACCGCCGATCGCCCAAATGGAGCGTTCCAGGAGGTAATCCTGCAATTCGGAGACCTGTTTCAGCATGGGTTTGCAGCCTTCGCAGGCTTTGTCCAGAGCGGTAGGAAGCAGGGTTTTGATCTTGGCCGCGTTGTCTTTGGCGGCGGCATCCACATCCGCCCAGTGTTCCAGGGCGTAGCCGAAAGCCTCTTTCAGCGCGGGGTCGATGGATTTTTCGCGCAGCTGTTCCATGTAATGGCGTAGCAGCTTGCGGTGGGAATTCACGGCCAGACGCATGCCAAAACCGTATTCGGCGTTGTCCTCAAAGAGGCTGTTCGCCCAGGCGGGACCTTTGCCGTCCTTGTTGACGGCGTAAGGGATGGTGGGGAAGGTGCCGCCCCAGATGGAGGAGCAGCCGGTGGCGTTGGCAATGATCATGCGGTCGCCATAAAGCTGGGTGAGCAGCTTGATGTAGGGCGTTTCACCGCAGCCAGCGCAGGCTCCTGAGAATTCCAGCAGAGGCTGCTTGAACTGGGAGCCTTTGACGTTGGTTTCCTTGAAATTGGCCAGCACGTCGGAGGGCAGAGCTTCAAAGTATTCGTAGTTGGCCTGTTCGCCGGCATCGCGCTCGTCCTCGATGGGGCGCATTTCCAAAGCGGCTTTGGGGCATTCGTTTACGCAGACGCGGCAGCTCTGGCAGTCGTCGATATAGACTTGCACCTTGTATTGGTAGCCTTCAGCGCCGGTAGCCTTAAGGGTGTTAAAACTGGCCGGGGCGTTGCCCAGGTCTTCATCTTTGACAAGTTTGGCGCGGATGGCGGCGTGGGGGCAAACGAAGGAGCACTGGTTGCACTGGATGCAGTTTTCAGCGATCCAATGGGGCACGGTCGGAGCCACGCGGCGTTTTTCCAGCTTGGCTGTGCCGCTGGGGACATAGCCGTCGATGGGCATCTGGGAAACCTTGATCCGGTCTCCCTCTTCGCGCATGATGGGTTCGATAACGCCTGTAATAAAGGCATCCGAGCCGTCCGGGACCAGTTTTTTCCGCGGAGCGCAGTGGTCTGGAAGGGTCGCTGGGATTTCCACTTCCTTGAGGGCCTCGTTCACGTGGTCGATGGCTTTTAGGTTCATCTGAACCACTTCCTCGCCCTTGCGGCCGTAGGTTTTTCTCACCGATTCCTTGATCAGCTGGATGGCCTCGCCGCGCTCCAGGATGCCGGATATAAGGAAAAAAGCCGTCTGCATCACTGTGTTAACGCGTCCGCCCAAGCCCACCGCTTCGGCGATTTTGAGGCCGTCGATGTTGTAGAACTTGATCTTGCGGTCGATGATGATCTGCTGCATGTCGGAGGTGAGGTTATTGAAGGCTTCTTCGCGCTCCCAGTTTGAATTGAGCAGAAAGACGCCGTTTTCCTTGATGCCGCCAAGGAGGTCGAAGCGACCGATGAAAGCCTGGTTATGGCAAGCTACAAAGTTTTCCTTGGTAACGAAATACTGGCTTTGGATGGGTTTTTTGCCGAAGCGGAGGTGGCTGCGGGTGATGCCGCCGCTCTTCTTCGAATCGTATTGGAAATAGCCCTGCACATAGAGATCGGTGTTGTCACCGATGATCTTGATGCTGTTCTTGTTGGCGCCCACGGTGCCGTCGGAGCCGAGGCCCCAGAACTTGCAGTTGATGGTTCCCTCAGGGCTGGGGTCGATGTATTCGTCCAGCGGCAGGCTGAGCTTCGTCACGTCGTCTTCGATGCCAACGGTGAAGCCGTGGAAGCCTTTGGCCATCAGGTGCTTGTAAACTGCCAGGATCATCGTGGGGGTGAAGTCTTTGCTGGAAAGCCCGTAGCGACCGCCGATGATGAAGAGACCGGGGCGGTCTTTGAGAGCGGAAACCACATCCAGATAAAGCGGTTCGCCGATGGAGCCGGGTTCCTTGGTGCGATCGAGCACAGCCACATTTTTCACGCTGGCAGGCAAAACGCTGAGGAAATACTCCACGCTGAAGGGACGGTAAACACGCACTTTGACCAGGCCCAGCTTCATCCCGCGCTTCGCGTTCAGATAGTTGATGGTTTCTTCAATCGCTTCGCAGCCGCTGCCCATGGCCACGATCACATGTTCAGCCTCGGGATGGCCGACGTAGTCGAAAGGTTTGTAGGCACGACCGATCTTAGCGGCCACTTCGTCCATGGTGGCAGCAATGGTGGCCGGGGCTTCCATGTAATGCCGGTTGGTGGTTTCCCTGCCCTGGAAATAGACATCCGGGGACTGCTGGCCAACCTTCACCTTGGGACGCTCGGGATTCAGGGCACGCAGGCGGAAAGCCTCAACCAGGGCGGGATCGTTGAGCTCGGCCATGGTCTCGTAGTCGATAACTTCGATTTTTTGCAGCTCATGGGAGGTGCGGAAGCCGTCAAAGAAGACCAGGAAGGGGATGGAGGTCTTCATCGTGGCAAGCTGGGCCACCAGACCAAGGTCCATCACTTCCTGCACGCTGTTGGCGGAAATCAGCGCCCAGCCTGTGTTGCGGGCGCTCATCACGTCGGAATGGTCGCCAAAAATGGAGAGCGACTGCGCAGCAAGGGAACGCGCGGTCACATAGAAAACGGTGGGCAGCATTTCGCCGGCAATCTTGTGCATGTTCGGCAGCATCAGCATCAGGCCCTGGGAGGCGGTGAAAGTGGTGGTGACGGCACCGGCGGAAAGCGCTCCGTGCACTGCTCCGGCGGCTCCTGCTTCAGATTGCATTTCGATCACGTCAACCGTGGTGCCGTTGATGTTTTTGCGGCCGTCCGCGGCCCAGGCATCGGCAAGTTCACCCATTGTGGAAGACGGGGTAATCGGGAAGATGGCAGCCACTTCGGCAAACGCGTAGGCCACGTGTGCCGCTGCGGTGTTGCCGTCCATGGTGGCTTTGATCTTATCAGCCATGTGGATAACTCCTTATCTATCTTTATTTATACTATTTTATACTGATACAGCAACCCTACTTTTGGATGGCGGCTTTGTGTCAACCAATTTGATGAGGTAAATGTTTCCTTTCCGGGCTGGCTTCCGCTCTATTCACTCCTGGACTTGGGGCAGCATAAAGACCGACAGTTGGTTTTTACCGAAGCGCAGGTATTTCTTGGCGGCTTTGGCGATGTTTTTCAGGTCGATCTGATCGAAGAAAGCGGGTTCGTCCAGGAATGAGGCGAGCTTCCTGCCTTGCCAGATGTCGGACTTGAGCTGGTAAATCCAGAAACGGTTGGATTTGATGTTCTCGTCAAACTGCTGCCGGAGAGTGGCGTTGGCCGCGACGAGGTAGCGCTTGTCGATATTACCGGCGCGGAGGCTGTCCAGGGTGGCGAAGATGGCGTCGTTGAGCTCTTTCAAACGCGCCGGGGCACAACCCATCATGGTGCCGACGGTGTAGCGGGAATCGGGGTAGCTGGTGGTGGATTGCCAGGCCTGGATGAAATAGACCCCGCTGCGTTCCTCGCGGATGTTTTCCCGCAGTTTTTCATTGAGCACAAACTCCAGGGCGTCCAGCATCACCTTGTTTTTGGTGCTGGAGTTGTATTTTCCGTTCAGTAAGGTGGACGCGAAGGCGCGGTCTGTGGAGCCCATATTGAACCAGATGGACTGTAAGCCCTTTCTCAGGCGGATGTTTACATCCTTGGGCTTTTCGAGCCTGCCGCCGCAGGGAAGGTTGCCCAGATAGGTCCGGCAATAGGTTTTCAGCTGTTCCGGGTCGAAATTGCCAACAATCACGAAGCTAAAATCAGAAAAATCGGCAAAGCGGTCCCGGAAAATCCGTTCCACTGCATCCATGTCGATGGTGTCGAAATCCGCGTCGGCCAGGCTCTTGGCGTAAGGATGGTTTTGGTAGAGCTCTTTCTGGACCCGGTCCATGAACACGTTCATCGGGTCCAGGTTCCTGTTTTGGTAAAAGGTTTTCGTGCGCTGGAGGTAGGAGGCAAAATCAGCGCGGTCAAATCTGGGATTGACGGCGTACTGGTGCAGCATCTGGAACATCAGTTCCATGTCTTTGGGCGAGCAGGAAGCGTCGAAAGATTCCTGGTAAGTGTCAACGCTCAGATTCACCCTGGCCACTTTGCCGGCGGTCGCCTTACCCAGCGAGATGGCGTCGAATTTGCCGAACCCGGCATCGCTGATATAGCCAGAAACCAGTCTGGCAGCGGGAACGTCGGTTGTGTCATAGCGGCTGAATCCGCCGGGGCTGATGGCTTGGAGCAGCACTTCGTCGTTCTTGAAATCCGTTTTCTTGGCGTAAACCTTCACCCCGTTGGCCAGGGTCCAGATGTTCACGCCGGATTTGGCATCAAAGCTTTCCTTCTTTATTGCCACCGGCTCCGGGATTACCTCAAGCAGAGGCTCGTTCACGGTTTTATCTTCATAGGGCTCGATTTCCAGGCTGTTCACTCCGCTGGCGATTTCCAAAAGGCGCTCTTTGGTAGGATAGGTCAATCCTTCTTTTTGGGGGCCAGCCAGGCCGATGAACATGTTCTTGTCCTGGATCAGGTTTTCCACCAGTGCGTTCACCTCTTCCAGGGTGATGGCCTGGATCAGTTCCTGGGTAAGCATCTGACGGAATTCCGCGCTGGTAAAGACATTCTGGTTGGAAACGGCGTCCACGATTTCCCAGGCGATGCGGCCGGATTCACGGGTGCCCTGCTCAGCCACATCCTGCTCGGCGCCACGCAGAATGTCAATTTTGGCGCGTTCGAACTCGCTGGGCAAAAAGCCGTAACGCTGCACCCGCTCCGCCTCGGTGAGGACGGTGCGCAAAGCCTCTTCCGACTTGCCTTGGGTGTACATCGCGAACATCATCGCCGCGGACATCGTTCGTAGCAGCGGATATTCGGTGGCGGCGGCGAAGGAATAGGGCGGATCGGCTGTTTTGCTTTTCTCTTCCAGGCGGAGATTGAGCATGGTGTAGAACAGAGAAGTCTTTAGGTTGTCATAATACTCGCCCAAATTGCTCATCCGCTGGACGTCCTTTTTCCACATCACCTGCAGCAGGTTGTTCGGATATTCGGGATCGGTGGTCACAATGGCCTGGGGGGCAAGGTTTTCGGGAACGCTGAAATCCTCTCTGGGGCGAACTTCCTCACGTTTGGGTATAACGCCGAAATACCGCTCCACCAGCGCCAGCATGTCTTGCGGCTCAAAATCGCCCACGATCACCACGCTTTGGAGGTCGGGACGGTACCAATCGCGGTAAAAACGTTTGATGGTGTCATGCTCAAAGCTTTCCAGAACTTCCCGTTTGCCGATTGGCGAACGTTCCGAGTAGCGCGAACCGGCCAGAAAAACGGCATTCTGGGCATCCCTGACCCGGCTGCCGGCATCCTGTCCCAGCCTCCATTCCTCAATGATAACGCCGCGCTCGCGTTCGATTTCCGAAGCCTCGAAACTCACCTGGTGGGCCATGTCGGAAAGGATCAACAGCCCCTGGTTCAGCTTGGCGCTGTCATCGGTGGGTATTTTCAGTTGGTAAACCGTGTAGTCGTAGCTGGTCATGGCGTTGAGGCCGTTGTAATAACCCATCCCGATGGAGGAAAGGTATTCCACCACCTCGTTTTTGGCAAAGTTTTTGGTGCCGTTGAAGGCCATGTGTTCCGTGAAATGTGCCAGGCCAAGCTGGTCCGCGTCTTCATTCACGGAGCCCACATCCACATAGAGCCGCAATTCGGCTAGGTTGGCGGGTTTGGGGTTGCGCATGATGTAATAGGAGAGGCCGTTGGCAAGCTGGCCGGAAAGAACGGCGGGGTCCTGCTGGAGGGGGATTTGCATCATTTCCGCCGGCTGGGCGAAAAGCCCTGCTAGCAGGGCCGTCAGGATGAGGGTCACGAAAAGCTTGGCGTTGGGGTTCATTTAATTCCTTTATTCAGGGTCGGTGATGGTGATCAAAAACTGCTGATCAACGGCCAGGATGTTGGTTTCGTCGCCGTAATTGTAGGTGGCCCCGTCTTCCATCTGAACGGTGGCATAGTAGTAAAAGTTGTTGCTGCTTGTGGCATATTCCACAGGCAGATAGACGAATCTTCCCGGAGCTATGGGCCCCGTATCGTTGGAGGCGACCACGCCCACGAAATTGTGCTTGAACAATTTGGCCTGGATTATGTACTGGCTGCTGTTATTGACCACCTTGAAACTGGCACGGTTGGGATCGACAAAGACGCTGGTTGTTTTCCCGGCGTGGATAACCACCCTGGTGGTGTCGGTGAAAACCTCGTTACCCTCGTCGTAGATCTGGAAAGTTTCGCCCACCAGGCGCACCGGCACTTCCACGCTCACGTCGGGATTGAAGATGTGCTGGTTGGCGGTGGCAACCTCGAAAGTGTGCTCCGTGCCTGCGGGAATGGCAAACTCCGCCTCATCGTCGAGCGTGACGTACACCGGATATGAGGTTCGGTTGATCACGCGGAAATTGCCGCCGGATTCGCAAGCCGCGAGAAACAGGAGCGCCAACAGCGGCAGGAGCAGTAAATACATGCGTTTCATGTTTACACCTCTCTTTAGCTTTAAGCTTTGCCAGTCCAAATAATTCAGGCTGATAAAACCTATTAAAATCAAGCTTTCGACCCGCTGTCCTGATGTCAAGCATTATCTTGCCACTGATACAGTAACGGCGGTGGGAGCCGGAGGGATTTTCTTTCATTTGATACCCAGAAACTTACCCCCTGCCTAGTCCTGTCTGCCGCACCCTTAACCCTCACGACTATACCCCTCCCATGCCTCCCGGATAATACTCGCATCAAGTGCGGCCATTGTGCGGGAGGCGAATCTGAACCACAAGGAAGGGCCTTAAGGACCAGACAGCATCGCTTCGCTCTTTTGCGGGGAATGACATCAGGCCAGTTCATATACACAAAAGCCGATTTATCCGCGCGTAATCGCATCTTTGAAACCCGTTCGAGCCTGCGGCGCCCCAAGCCCAAAAAAGCATTTGACAGGAAAACATAGGGGTAAAATAATGCTTTTACGAACCTAAGGGAGCGATAAATGAGTTCATTAACGGTGCTGGGCTGCATGTGGGGCGACGAGGGCAAGGCCAAAATCGTCGATTTTCTGGGCGCGAACGCCGATGTGGTGGCCCGCTTTCAGGGTGGGGCCAATGCCGGGCACACGATAGTTCTGGAAGGGAACAAATATGTTTTCCACACGGTGCCCTCCGGCATCCTCTATCCCAAAACCAAATGCGTGATCGGCGCCGGAACGGTCATCGATCCCTACGGCCTGCGCGGCGAAATGCAGGCGCTGATGAAGCAGGGCATAGATTTTGGCGGCAGGATGTTCATCGACATCCGCGCCGGACTGGTTCTGCCGCTGCACAAAGAGCTGGACGGCAGCACGGAAGAGGAATTGGGAGCCAGCAAGATCGGCACCACGGGCAAGGGGATCGGCCCCGCCTATTCGGACCAGGCGGCCCGCTGCGGCCTGCGTTTTGGAGACTTGGGACATCCGGACTGGCTGAAGCAGCGCCTGGCCAGCCTTTACGCCTATCACGACCTCAAGCCGCGCGACCTCACCTGCGAACTGAAAGAGCTGGCCGAGGTCTGGGAATTCCTGAAACCCTTTGCGGCCCAGGCGGATGAGCTGCTCCGCAATTGCTATCTGGCCGGAGAATCCATCCTCTTTGAAGGCGCCCAGGGCACCTTGCTGGACCTCACCTACGGCACCTATCCCTATGTCACGTCGTCAAATACCACCACGGGAGGGGCCAGCATCGGCATCGGTTTTCCCCCGCGCTGGCTGGACAAAACCATTGGCGTTTATAAAGCTTACGTCACCCGTGTGGGGGAAGGACCTTTTCCCACTGAGATTTTCGATGAAACTGCCGAGCAAATCCGCGCTGTGGGCAACGAGTTTGGTGCCACCACCGGAAGGCCCAGAAGGATTGGCTGGTTCGATGCCGTCGCCGCCAAATACACCGCTTCACTGAACGGCCTGGATGCCCTGGCACTCACGCTTCTGGATGTGTTGAGCGGCCTGCCGGAACTGAAGATTTGCACGGGTTACTGGCTTGATGGGAAAAAACTCCCCGGCTATACACCGCACCCGCTGATCCTGGAACGGCTGGAGCCGGAATACCTTAGCCTGCCGGGCTGGGAAGCCGACCTCGGCAAAATCCGCAGTTTGCACCGCCTGCCCAAAACGGCAAAAGAATATCTGGAAGCGGTCCAGGACCTCGTGGAGGTTCCCATCGAGTTGGTCTCGGTGGGCAAAGACCGCACTCAAACCATTGTTGTAAAGCGATAAATGGAGATATAACCATGCGCAGAAACATTATTTGTCTGCTTTTGCTGGGGCTGCTGGGCACAGCGCTGTCTGCCCAATCCCCCGACGCCTTGAACTTTCCCCAACCCCAATACGTGAATCCCATTTTTGACAGTTTTACGCGCAACTACATGTCCACCAGCGCGATGGGGCGCGGCTACACCGGCCTGGCCATCCTCGGGGGAGTGGACAACGTGCTCAAAAATCCCGCCGGCTACCGTCCGGACAAGGCCTCGCTGCATCTGGAAATGCTGGTAAAACCTCCGGTGGAAAGCGATATTTACGCGATGGCCGACACCTCCGTTTACTACCGCATGACCAAAGAGAATATGCTCTCACCCGTGCCGGTGGGAATCGTTGGCGGCGGCGGAACTATCGGCCCCAATTTTACTTACGGCCTTCTTTATAGTATGCCAAAAAGCATCAAGGTGGATAATTTCGGCGTGGAAGTCAACATGGGCTACGGCCTCATCATGCGCTATCCAAGCTTTTTCCTGAACCAGCTTACCGCCAACGCTGCCTGGCACAAGGACAACTTCCACGTGGGATTGAACTTGCACAACCAGATCTACCATCTGGGCGACGTGACTTTCCTGCGTTCGTTCGAGCGCATCATTAGCGACAAATATGTGCTCAGGCCGCAACTGGGGCTGCTTTACAGCGGCGAATCCCTGAGTGCCGGCCTTAGCATGGTGCCACAGCAGAACGTTAATTGGGACCTCAAATTCGCCCAATACGATACCCGGCTGCCTCTAAACCTGGCTCTTGGCGTGGCTTACAACAAAAACAACGCCGTCTTCACCGCCGAGGTGGATTATGAGCAGTGCAGCACCATCAGCGATGCCTTCAAGGACCGCTACACCTTCCACGCGGGCATGGAAAAGACCATCAGGCGTTATACTTACCGCGCCGGCTATATCTACCATCCGCAGGTTTGGGAAGGGAATTTCCTGATCCCTGACGCCTGTTCGGACACCATCTCCATCTGGTGGGCTGCCGTGCTGCCCCAGGGCCGGGTGGGCAAGAACAATCAGCATATCCTCACCCTGGGCACTTCCTGGAACCATCCTGACGTGCGGGTGAACCTTTCCGGCCTGATAGACGTGGCCGGGCAGGCCCCCATCGCCCAGGTCAGCCTTTCCGCAGACCTCTTTTTCAGCGCCTTCAAGCGCAAGAACTTCCTCTATTTCGACTGATGCCAAAAGTCCAGATTCGCAGGATTGAAACATACGACCTGCAGCAGCTTGAGGCCGCGGTGGCTGATTTTCTGGGCCACGCAAACCGAATCAGGATAAAGCGCAGCAAACGGGTTTTGCTGAAACCGAATCTTTTGGGCGCTTTTCCCCCGGAACGGGCTGTCACCACCCATCCGGTGCTGCTGGAAGCATTGATCCGCCATTTTCTGGAGCTCGGCAAAGAGGTCTGGATCGGCGACAGCCCCGGCGGAACAGCCGACGTGGAACAGGTTTGGCAGGCCTGCGGGCTCAAAGACCTGGCCAGCCGCTATCCCGTGAAGCTGGTGAACCTTTCCACCTCCGGCTACCGCGAGCTCAAATGGAACGGGATTCCAGTTAAGATTTCCGAGGTCTTCTGGCAGTGCGGAATCGTGATCAACATAGGCAAATACAAGACTCACGGCCTGGTGGGTTTCACCGGCGCCCTCAAAAACCTCTACGGCCTTGTGCCCGGCTTGATTAAGACCGATTACCACAGCCGCTATCCCAATTCTGTGGATTTTTCCCATCTGCTACTGGCGCTTTACGGGCTGACCCGCGCCCGGCTTTCTTACAGCTTCATCGACGGCATCCTGGGAATGGACGGGATCGGCCCTTCCGGAGGCAGAGTGAGGAAATTCGGCCTGCTGCTGGGTTCGCGTTCCGCATCCTCGCTTGATTTCACCGCTGCGAGGATGATGGGTTTCCGCCTTGACGACGTTCCCTACCTCAGCGAAGCGCTGCAGATGGACGGGGTGCTGCCTTCCCGGGTTCAGGTACCCACAAGTTTTCGCAATTTCACACTGCCCGATGTGGACATCCGTGCCGTGAAATACAGCTACCGCGTCCTGCGCCGCG
Source organism: Candidatus Cloacimonadota bacterium (assembly GCA_012516855.1). Classification (NCBI taxonomy): domain Bacteria; kingdom Pseudomonadati; phylum Candidatus Cloacimonadota; species Candidatus Cloacimonadota bacterium. The sequence continues at coordinate 53,686 of JAAYWB010000058.1, read as the reverse complement.
TGCCCCGTTTCGCCCGGCATCTGGTGCAGCGTTATTACAGCAAGCGGCCCTTTATCAGCGACCGCTGCAAAAAATGCGGCATCTGCGTGCAAAGCTGTCCCGTGCAGGCGATTTCCCCTCCCGGCAGATTCACCCTGCCCAAAATCGATCCCCGCAAGTGCATCAAGTGCATGTGCTGCCACGAGATGTGTCTCCACGGCGCGGTGGATATCCATAAAACCTTTCTCACCAGGATGATCGAAAAATGAAAAAACAACAGCCCAAGCATAAAGCCCTTTTCAACTTTATCTACATCGCCCTGTTCCTGTTCATCCTGAGTTGGATACTGTTCTGGGGCAGCAACAGTTTTTACCAGAAATGGCGCTTGCAGCAAAGCGCCGCCAGGAAAGAGAAACTGGTGGAAGCGCTGGAGGCTCAGAACGACAGCCTCAAGCAGGAAAACCAGCGGCTGAAGACTGATCCGGAAGAACGTAAACGCGCCATCCGCGCCACTTTGGGCATCTACGCCGAGGATGAGACCGCCTATATTTTCAAGCCAGCCCAGGAAGACAGCATGGCCACAAAGGCCGGTAAGAACGGAGAAAAATGAATCCCCGCCTGGATTTTGCCGGGCAGAGGGGCCCGCATTGCCATTTGGAGCCTGAATGACCGACGGGACTGATGCCAAAACCCCGATACCGGTGAGCTGGCGCCGCAAAAAGGGTCTGCGCGAAATGCTGGCCCTACTGCTGGATTCCAGTGGGCCGCAGCGCGAGTATCTGATCAACATCATCCTGGCCCAGGGTTCAGGCAGGCCCGGCCGCGAACCGTCCCAGCGCGAAACCCGCTTCCGCTGTGCCAACATCATTGAGCAACTGGTGGGGCTGCTGCGTTCCGAGGCGGTGCAAAGTAAAAGCCAGCTGCTACCTTTCTTCAAGTATCTGGACAGCTTCCCCCTCGACCCTCTCCAGGAAACCCAGACCGCTCTGAGCCTTATCTTCCCCGGGGGTCCCAGCGAAGAGGATAAAAAGCTCTTTTACCGCCTGGAACTCTTTTGGCTGCTTACCCTGATGGGCGATCTGGACAGCGCCGGACCCCTGCGCAAAGAGCTGGAACCACAAATCTCCCTGGAAAAGCCCCGTCTCTACATCATCTGGCTGCTTTCTTTGGCCCGCATTCTCCAAAAGCGGGGGAAACGCATCAGCTTCTCAACCCTGTGGCTGAACATCATTTGTGAATACTACCGCCTGGACGGTGCCGCCACCGCGCTCTACCTCATCCTCAGATGGGTGAGGATGATCAACTGGGGACGCGACACCGCCCTCCGCAAGAAGGTTTTGCACAGGTTCGGCGCCCGGCTCCGTCAGCGGAAGGACCTTCTCTCCGCCACCCTTTTGTATGAGCTCTTCGACCAGGAACACCGCCACGCCAATCCCAGCGAAAAGATGCTCTACACCAAGCTTCTGTTCCGCCACTCCTCTTCCCTGCTCAGCGTGCAGCAGCTTCAGTATCTCCACTTTTTTGCTGGCAACTACCTGTCGGCTGTGAAATCCAGCTTTCCCCAGTCAATCCGGGAATTTCAGCATTCTAACTACTATCTGCACAAAAGCTGGTCCCACCTGCGAAATCTATCCCTTTTTCTGCGTGCCAACCTCCGCGACGACCAATATGCCCAATCCATGAGCTACCTGCAGCAGCGAGTGGTGGACTTGAGCAGCCAGATCAGCCTGCAGAACAATGCCTACGTGGAAACCCTGCACGAAAACTACAGCACCATAAAAAAACTGCTCCGCCAAGTGGAGGAACTCTCCATAACGGACAACCTCACTGGCCTCAAAAACCGCCGCTACCTGACCAACAACCTCTACCACGCCTTCCAATTGGCAGCACGACATAAAGTGCCTGTCTGCCTGGCCATCCTCGACATCGACTATTTCAAGAGCGTGAATGACCAACTGGGGCACCTTGCCGGCGACCAGGTGCTGAAAAGCCTGGCCAGGCTGCTGCAGTCCTCATTCCGCAAGAGCGATGCCGTTATCCGCTATGGCGGTGAGGAATTCCTGCTTGTACTTTTCGACGTGGACCCGGAACGCATGTCTGAAATGATGGAGGAGCTTCGCCGCAAGGTGAAAAACCAACGTTTTAGCTGGCAGGGCAATCCCATCCGCATAAGCGTTAGCATCGGCTGGGCAAGTTGCCCCGCTTGCCTCAAACAGAGCGAGCTGGAGGAACACATCGCCCGCATCGATGCAGCCCTCTACACCGCCAAAAGCACCGGCCGCGACCTGGTTGTGCGTGCCACGGACTGATTTCCTGCTTGACAGCTTTGCCCACCGAATTTTTTGTTTGCCCAAAGGAGTATTCAGATGGCCAAAATCGTTGTTAAAGACCTCAACAAGTATTATGACAATAGCGTCCACGCCGTTATAGACGCCAATTTCGAGGCTGAGGACAAGGAATTCATAGTTCTCGTGGGCCCCTCCGGCTGCGGGAAAAGCACCGTGCTGAGAATGATCGCCGGTTTGGAAGAGGTTTCCAGCGGTGAGATTTGGATCGGGGACACCCTGGTCAACGACGTTCCCCCAAAAGACCGCGACATCGCCATGGTCTTTCAAAATTACGCCCTCTATCCCCACATGAGCGTATATGACAACATGGCCTTCGCCCTCAAATTGCGCGGCGAGGACAAGGAAAGCATCCGCAAAAAAGTGCAGCACGCCGCTGAACTCCTTGGCATTCAGGACATGCTGAAACGCAAGCCGGCTCAGCTTTCTGGCGGCCAACGCCAGCGCGTTGCCCTGGGCCGGGCCATCGTGCGCAACCCCAAGGTCTTTCTCTTCGATGAACCCCTTTCAAATCTGGATGCCAAGCTCCGCGTTGCCATGCGCGCCGAAATCGTTAAGCTTCAGCGTCAGCTTGCCAATACGATGATCTACGTAACCCACGACCAGGTTGAAGCCATGACCATGGCCGACCGCATTGTGGTGATGAAAGATGGCGTGATCCAGCAAATAGACACCCCACTTAAAATCTACAACGACCCCGCCAACATCTTTGTGGCAGGATTCATTGGCTCCCCCGCCATCAATATGGTGTCTGGCAGCGTGCAAACCAAAGGCGGCGAACTGGTCTTCGATAGCGGCGATTTCCAGTTGGAGATCTTTCCCGCCCATCGCGAAGCTCTGCAGAATTATACCGGAAAACCCGTCATCATGGGCATCCGCCCCGAAGATATCTACGACGCCAGATACGATTCCATGGCCGATTTTCCCCGCAAGCTTGCCACCACCTGCGACATCGTTGAGCCCCTTGGCAACGAATACCACGTGGTGCTGCGCACTGTCAAAAACGAGTTCACGGCCCGCTTTGACCCCAAGGAACTGCCTGTTCCGGGTGCCCCGCTGGAGGTGAGCCTGAACCTGGCCAAGGCTCATTACTTCGATCCCGAAACGGAACTTAGCCTGGTCTGAGCTTCTCTTAGGTTTCCATGCGCGTCTTGATCCTGGCTTGCATCTGCCTTTTGGCTTTCCCTCTGGGCGCGCTCATTCTCCATAACACTGCCTCCGCCAATGCTTTGTCAGGCATAACTCTGCTTTCTGAATCCGTGGCCGATTTCCAGCTTTCGCCCGCCCTGCCTTTCACCGGGATAGCCGCTTCAGGCCATCTGCCTTTCAGCGCCCCGGAAGCCGGCACTTTCTCCCTTTCCACAGCTCACAAACTGTCATTTCTGGTGCTCAATGCAGGTGCGTCCCACAGCGGAGACGCGGATTACAGCCTGCAGGATTTCCGGCTGGGGCTGGCCCTGAATTATGAAGGCTTGAGCGCTGGCTATGCCCAGCATCTGACTCTGGAAAGCGCGGCCACAGGCAGCTACCAAAGCTGGAGCGGCGACGCAGCCGTTTCATACCGCACCCCCGGCTACGGCTATGAAGCCCGCCTGTTGAGGATCGGCAAGGAGGACACGGAACTCCATCTCAGCGTGAGCACAAAGATCGTGACCGGCATCCAGGCCGCTTCCAGCTATGTTTACAGCCCTGGCGGACCTGACAGTTACCGCCTCGCCACCTCCATCGAGGTGACGGACAACCTTTTGCTGCAAAGCTCCTGGCAAAGCTCACCCAATCGCTTCGGTGCCGGTCTCAAGTTCCAACTAAAAGGCTGGGACCTGATGTACGCCATCAGAACCCATCCAGACCTTCGCCTCTCTCACAGCCTCGATCTTGGCTACACCTGGTGAAACCCGGCCTTGTTGCCTTCCTGCTCCTTTCCCTTTCCTGCCTCGCGGCCCAAATCCCCGATGAACTGACAGAGCTGGACTACGCTGCCCAGGCAGAGACAGCTTGGGAACAGCTCCATCAGGAACTGCTCGGCCAGCCTTTTTCTTTGGATGCCCGGGCCACCCTTGCGCCAAACAATTCCCAATTCCAGACCAGCGCCTCCTGCCACATCTCCCAAGCGGAGTTGTTGCTGCATTACAATTACCGCGCCAAAGACGCCCTGAGTGCTGGTTCCTTCCGCCTCAAGGCCTCCTCGCCCCGTTGGGATCTGGCCCTCGGCAGTTATAGATTCCGCTTCGGACGGGGCCTCGTGAGCGGTTCCAACTCTCGGGCACAGCAGGACAGCCTGTTCAGCCTGCTCGAACCCCTTTCCCCCAGGAACTACAGTCCCCAGGGCGCCATTGCCATACACCGTTACGGGTTTTTCCGAGGGGCCCTGTTCGGTTCAGTTCAGGACAGGGAAGCCAAAACGGATGCTGAAGGAAGGATTCAAACCCTGTTCAAAACCAGAACCGGCAGGCTCTCTACAACCCGGGAAAACATTATCGGAATGGCAGCAGGAGTGGCATTTCCCAGCGTTCAGGCCAGCGGATTGCTCTACTGGAGCCAATACGACCGGGATTTCGCGGAATCCGGAATCGACCCTGCCCTTTGGGCGGGAAGCCTATACGCAGCCTTCAGCCACAAAAACCTGCGCCTTGATGGCGAAGCGTCTTTGGCAGAGGGAATTCCCAGCGCTTTGCTCACCTGCAGTTATAAACTCAATCAATTCTCCCAAAGTCTCAGCTATGCCCATAACGGCTTCCAGGATCGGCTTCCTTACGCACTTTCTCCCGGGGTGCTTTCCCCGTCTGCTTCCAGAGATGAATTCAACGGAGATTTGAGCTTCGGCCTGCCTTTGCACACAAACCTGCAACTCCGCTTCACTCTGAATTCCGGTTCCGGCTTCAGCGGCGGTGCTCTTTCCCGCTTCACTGGCTCTGCAGGTTACAGCCACAGGGGCAACCATCTGAAACTGCTTTTTCACAACTACGACCGCGAGATCATCAGCCTTGTGGATTCCAACTACGTGTCCTCAGAACCGCGTAACTGGCGCTTTCAACTGAACGGCCAATTCCGCTTTCTGAACAACTTTTACCAACGGCTGGTTTTCAGCTACACGTTGCAGGATAAAACCGATGCCAGCCGCAACACCTACCGGGTCCGCTACGGCTTTTTCTGGTCACAAGGGGCTTGGAAGCTGGGTTTGGATTATCTTGCCTGGCAAAGCTCCGAGGAAATCTGGGAAGTGGATGAGTTGGACCCATACAATCTGGTGGCGGAAATGGCGGAGGACAAGCTGCTGGTAGCCGATCTGGCCAGGAAAAGCGGACCCTGGCGACTTGGCTTGCAGGGGCGACTATCCTTTCTGGATCAGGATTCCTGCCGCCTTTGGCTGCGATGTGGTTGGAGCTGGCCAGGCCGATCTGCGGATTCAAGTAATCCCCAAAAAAAGTGAAGTTCATGAATTGCGGCAATCTTAATAAAATACCTTTATGAACAACCCTCTGGCGTCGAAAGTATCAAGTGGTAACTCCGCTGGCGGAAAAAGGGTTGACCGCCTTAGTGATGGATGAGATGTTGTTCGCAAAAGCTATCCGAGGTGATTGATGTCCCGTTATTTGGTGTCCCTGATCGGGGAACTGGTGATCCCCAATCTCCTGTTGATAAAGACGTTAACCTCTGTTGACAAGCATGTTTTCCTCTGCCCCCGGGGTGGGGAATCCCGCGAACAAGTTGGGCGGCTTTGCGCCGTGAGCGATATTATTGATGAACCGCTGTTGCTGGAGGTCGAGGAATTTAGTCTGGAAGACGCGGATAGAGTTCTGAAGAATCATCTGAACGATCCCAGTTCCGAATATTGGGTCAATCTCACCTCCGGTTCCCGGATCATGGCCCTGGCAGCTTTTGAGCATTTCCGGAAACTACAGTCCCAAATATTCTACCTGCCGCCGTATCGCAATGTGTTTATGCAGCTCTGGCCCGATCACATTGAACATCATCTTCCCATCAAATTCAAACTGAGTCTGAAAAGTTGTCTGGAAGCCCATGGGGTAAAGATAACACGCATATCATCTAATCAACACAGCCTGGAGCAGTTGGAGGCGATGTACGCCATCATCACCCAAAACTCCAATTCCCGGTTCATGAACTTGCTAAACCGTCTGGGCTCAGAAAAACGCAGTGCCAATGAAGAGAACAAATTGGCCCGACTGGCAAGAAAATTCAGCCAGGCTTTAGGGATTTCCGAATACGAAGTTGAAACCCCTGCCTGGCTATCTTTCATAAAGGGCGCCTGGTTCGAGGAATACATGGCTTACTGGCTGGACAGGATCGTGGATGAGGTCTATTACGGCGTGGTGATAGAAATGGAAGGGGTGCAAAACGAATTGGACTGCGTTTTCATGCATGAGAACCGACTCCATTTTGTGGAATTGAAAGCCTCAGCCAACATCGGCGACCTCAATGAGTTTCTTTACAAACTGGATTCCCTTGGCAAAGACTTCGGTTTGCTGCCCCGTTGTTTCCTGGGCATCGCCGATCCAGACGTGGAACATGGCTTGCGGCACAACCGGCATTACCTCCGCCGGGCCAAGGTGATGGGAATAAATATCCTCACATACAGCCAGTTAAAACCCGAAAACATAGAAAAGACCCTGCGGGAGGCTTTATTCAGTAGCAGATGAGGGATGGACGCGAGTGGAGGGGCAGACGCTTGTTTTGAAAAGATTGAAAGATTGTCAGACGATAGACACGTAACAGGGAAGATTCTTTACCACAAGGCGATAGACAGCTTCAGCTCCCAGCTCCGGCCAGAGAAATGTTTCACGTGAAACCACACATTGGGCCAGAAGCGCCGAGATTCCACCCACGCAAATCAGATAGATGGCATGGTATTGCCTGATAGCTGATTCCACTTCAGAAGAACGCTCACCTTTGCCGATCATAACCTTCAGGCCCTTTTCGAGCAAGGGAATGGTGTAAGGGTCCATTCTGGTGGATGTTGTGGGACCGATTGAACCGCTCACCCTACCTGGTGGTGTCGGAGCCGGCCCGCAATAGAAGATGGCCGTTTTCTCCAGGTCAAAGGGCAGATTATCTCCCCCGCCAATCATCTCCAACATCCGGATATGCGCCTGATCTCGGGCTGTATAAACCTCACCGCTGAGCAGGACCTTGTCGCCAACTTCCAATCTGGAAATAGCTTCGGATGGAATCGGGAGACTAAGTCTATGTGTTTTCATATTTAAATCATGCTGAGTAACCATGTTTCACGTGAAACATCAGATAACCCTGGAAGTACTCCGGTGGGCGTGGCAGTCGATGTTCACAGCCACGGGCAGAGAGGCGATGTGCCGGGGACGGGTGAGGATGGAAACTTTCAAAGCGGTGGTATTTCCGGCAAAACCCATTACCCCTTTACCCATTAGATTGATTCTTTGGAGGATTCTTCCTTCCATTTGCTCAATATCCGCATCCTTGGGCTCTTCCAGCATCAAGGCCCGCTTAGCCAGGATGGCGCAGCTTTCGAAATCTCCACCTATGCCCACACCCACAAAAACCGGCGGACAGGGTTTTCCCCCAGCATCAACCACAGTCCGTACCACAAAATCCTCTATTTCTTCCAGCTTGGCCCCGGGCAGGAACATCTTCAGCTTGCCACAGTTTTCCGCGCCTCCGCCTTTGAGGGCCAGATGCAGGGTTAGCTGGTCACCCGGTACCTGTTCGAGGTGCAAAACCACAGGTAGTCTGGGGTTATCAGACCTCTTTCCCTGAACTTCCATCCTTTTGCCTGATAATGAGTTCCTTTGTGGATAAGCGGCGATCGAATCCCTCAGATGGAATTGTTGCCAAGCATCATGTGCCGTTTCTCCGATAAGAGATTCCAAGGTTCCACCCTCGACGTGTATTTCCGTTCCCAGTTCCGCGAACACGACCAGCAGACCGGTATCCTGGCAGAGCGGGAGTTGTTCCCTCGCGGCCAGTTCGTGATTTTCCAGGATGACGTCCAGCATGTCACGCGCGATTTCGTTTTTTTCTCCGTCTCTGGCTTGGCGCAACAGTTCCGCTGTTTCCGGGGTGGGACGGCAGAACATCTCTCCGATGGCGTCTATTACCGCATCTTTGATCTGGTTGGCTGAAATGGTTCTTACAGCCATAGCCGTTTAAACGCCCGGAAAGGCGTGTTTTTGAAGTTTTATCCGTTTAGCGCACATACGACTCCAATCTCATCCTTTTTTGCGCATCAGGAGGTATTTTAAGAGCAAGTCCTCCAACGGCGTGGCGGTGCTCACGGGGTTGTATTCTATCTGGTATTGGTGGCAGCCGGCCTTGAGCTGGTTGATGTGCCCGGAGTAGCGGGAAAGATATTGGGCCCTGATTTGCCAGGGGTTGACCACGATCTTTTCGCCGGTCTCGCTGTCCACGAATTCCGTTTCCTGGCGGAAGCTGAATTTGTCTTCCTGAAGGTCGGTGATGTGGAAGACCAGCACTTCATGGTGTTGGGAGCGGAAATGTTTGAGCCCCTCTATCACCCGTTCGGGATCGTCCAAAAGGTCTGAGATGAGGATGATGAGGCTGCGTTTGCGGATGGTGGAAGCGATTTGGTGAAGGTTTTCCAGCAGGCGGGTGGAATCCTTGGGCTCCAGTTCCGCCAGCACGCGGAAAATTGGGCCCAGATAGCCTCGGTAGGCCTTGGGCGGCAGCATGGAGGTTATCCGCTCGTTGAAGGTTATCAATCCGGTGGCGTCTTTCTGCCCCACCATCAGCCAGGCCAGAGCGGCGGCCAGACGGCAGGCGTAGTCAATTTTGGTGCTTTCGCCGGAGCCGTAGAACATGGAGCGGGAGTGGTCCAAAATGAGGTAGCAGCGAAGGTTTGTCTCTTCCTCGAAGCGCTTAACGTAATAGCGTTCGGTTTTGGCCACGATCTTCCAGTCGATGTTTTTAACAGGATCGCCACTGTTGTATTCTCGGTGGTCGGAAAATTCCACGCTGAAGCCGTGGTAAGGGGATTTGTGCAGACCCACCAAAAAACCCTCCACGATCGCCCGGGCCTGTAGCTGATAGCGTTTCAGCCGGGCCGCGGTCTCCTCTGTGAGCAAGGCCAAGCCTTAATCCTTGGGTTTGCTTTTATAGAGCAGCCCAAACGGGATCAGCACCACATAGGCCAGTATCAGCAGCAGCGGCGAGATGGTGATCTCGTTGGCGGACATGATAATGTAGCCCAGAATGAGCAGCACCGCCGCCACTCCCAGGATGATGAAATTCACGGGGCCCAGTTGCAGGCGGTCGTTTTTCTTGTCCATGATATCTCCTCTTCTATGTTGAAAGTTGGGTGTCGTAACTGTTGAAAGTGTCGCGGACCTGCTCGTAAACCAACTCTGCCAGTTCACCGCGGTTGCGCTCCGGATCGTATTCCACGGGATCCAGAAAGCTGAGTTCAGCCTCCAGCCGGCGCGCCATCAGGTTCCAGTAATACTTCAAAAAATTCACGCCTTTGTACCAGCAAATCACCGAACGGTTCTTTTCCGTGACCGGTTTGCCGTCCAAACGCAGATAGCGGATGCAGACCGGCACCACGGTGCAGGCGGCATCCACGGCCACCTGGAAAAGGGAGCGGCGGAATTTCTTAACGTGGGAGCCGTCCGTGCCGCTTTGCTCGGGAAACAGCACCAGTTTGAAGCCGGAACGCAGCGTTTCTGTAAAGCGCTTGATTTCTCCGGGCAGGCTCACCTTCTTCTTCCTGTCGGTATAAAGGCAGCCGCCTTTGCGGATTATGTCTCCCAGCACCGGAGTTTCGCTCATGTCCACCGAGGTGATGAACACGAAGTTTTCCACGGCGCCAAGCACAAAGATGTCCAGAAAAGAGGCGTGATTTCCCACCAACAGGTAATTCTGGTCCTTCAGTTCCTGCAGGCGTTCAGGGTTTTTTATCTTCAGTTTTACATTGAACGCGCGCAGGAAATGCCTGGCAGTCAGGGTGGTGTTCTTAATCTCCAGCCTGCGGCGTTTTATAGGGTTCCGGTTAAAAAGCCGGATAAAAAAAGACCGCGTGAAGAACCTGGCCAGGATAAGGCTGTGCCAGACTGTTTGCAGAGTCCTGATCATCCACTTCACGGTTACTCCCAAGTGTTTTTTGGAGGCTTGTCCGCAGATTCCGCCTTCTTATAGGCAAAATGCCGGCAGAACGAAAATCTGTCAAGAAAATTTGCCCAGCCCGCTGTAATAGGCGTGATTTGAGGTTCTTTTTTAACTGGGTTGGTAAGGGTACTTTGATTAGGTTCTCTTTCAAATCGAGTGGGTAATCCGGTTAATCGAGCCCGGAGGGCGGCAGATCATAGCGAGGGAGTGCAGTGAGCGTAGCGAACGGAACCCGGATCAAAGTCAGCTCGCCACCCCTGGCGTCCAGCGAACGCAGTAAGCATGGACGGCAGGAAATGTTGCTGTCGTCGATGCTCGTTCCTCGCTCGACGCCAGCCTCCCCGCCAACATTTTCTTCGTGTCGGCGCTTCAGTGAGCGCCGGTACTTGGCGGAATCTGTGTGATGCCCCATTTGCCTGATCTGCTCCTCATTTACCCTATCTTATTCACATCCCATTCACTTCCCGCTTAGTTCCCGTTCGGGCTGCGGGAACTAAGCGAGTGGCAGTCAGGATGTGTATAGGAAAGGGAAAAGGAGGAATCAACGAAGATGAGCAGGCCGAGAAACATGGATATATCTAACCGCATGTATGGCTGGCAGTTATAGTAATGGAGCCTGGTTTGTTTTGCGCGCTTTTACACATCCAAAGGTGCAAAAAACCCACGGGAGAACGGTAAGCCGGATTCTGTGGCCAGCGCTCACGCGCTGGCTGATGTCCATTCCTCTGGACCCTTTCTCACGAAAGGGTTCAAGCTGCCTACCCGGAAGCCGTAACCGCGCGGGCCGCGCTTCCTGGCTTCCCTATTTGGCATTGCACCGGATAAGGCATTCCCGTCAAGCCCTGTCACCAAGGCTTACGGTGGTCTCTTACACCACCATTTCACCCTTGCCCGGCACAAAAAAGCCGCGGTCTCTCAACGGCAACCAATAAAAGGAGGGCGCGCCGGGCGGTTTGTTTCTGTGGAGCTGCTCCGCATTGCTGCGGCTTCCCGTTAGGAAGTATCCCGCCCTGTGGTGTCCGGACTTTCCTCTGCACCCGCTAAGGATGCAGCGGACATCTGGTTTTCCCATGGGTCTGGAAGCAATTTTAGCAAGACAGCTATATCGTCAAGGGAAAAAACGCTGAATCTACCTAACTATTTATGGCTCACTTTCAAACCGAGTGGGTAAACTGTTTGATCGAGCCCATAGGGCTACCCCACTCGGTTTGGAAGTGAACCCCGTTTATTTGAAGTGAGGTTAGGGATGGTAATGTTTGAAGGTATTGAAAATGGATAAGTTAGTGATGTATTTTGTAAGGCCGGCCCCGGGATATCGAGGCTTTTCAGCGTGTTTTAACCACTCGCCGCAATTCTGAGTTCTTGCCGGCTTCCGCGCGCAGCAGATAGATTCCGGCAGGAGCGGGCTGCCCTGATTCCAGGTTGCCGTCCCAAACGCAGTTGGCGCCATCCGTTGAGACTACTAAATCCCTAATCCTGGCACCGCGAAGGTTGTAGATTCGGACGCGGGGCTGGGCGAAGCGGGTATCCAGATTGATGTTCAGCGAGGCGGCAAAGGGATTGGGCCAGGTGTCCAGGATGAGGGAAATATCCGGTTGAAAGGGGTCTTCAGAGGCGGTTCCGGGCTGAGCGGAAACGCTCACTACGCGGCTTTGCATGGCGGGAAGATCAACGCGGACGTAACAGATGTTTTCGCGATCGGAACGGTCCACCTGAAGCAGGGTGCCGTTTGTGACGCTGTAAGAACAGTTCCCTGGAGGCATGCGGAATTTGAGCAGGCTGTGCTCGAAAGCAACGCTCTGGTTGTTGTTGAACATGGCCGCCACGCTGTCAGCCACGGCTGTGTTGGAAGGAAACCAGATCACATTCAGCGCCTGGGAGTTACTGCCGGCGTAGATGGTTTTCAAAGGCTGCAACTGGGTTCCGTTCACCCGGATAACCCGGTAGGAGCGGTTGCCGTCACAGACGCTACGGGTGCCCAGATTGCAGGGATAGGCTGAAACCGAGCCGCTGTTGTAATGGATGTGGCCCCAGAGGGCAAGATCGACCCCCAGCGCGGAAAGGTTCAGTTGGTCCGAGAAATCGTAATGGTGGAAGAGGACGCGGGTCTTGTCGGGATGCAGGCTCAGACGCTGGTTCAGCCAGAATATCTGGTCGTAGATGAAGCTTTGCCCGCCGTAGATGTTGGGTCGCCAGTTGTCATAGTTGTCATAGGATTCCAAACCGATAAAGTGGATGTCGCCATAGGTGAAATCATAATCCTGGGTGTGCAGCGGCCAGTTGGAATCAGGGTTGTCCAGCCAGGGCCAGCCGAAATAGCGCCACCAGTTGCGTCGCGAACTTCCCTGCGGGGGCGGGGTCGAGTTCCAGCCGCCCAGGTCATGGTTGCCCGCGGTCACGAAACAGGGAACCTCAAACTCCTCCAGCAGGCGCTGAGTCCAGCCATACCAGTGCTGTCCCGCAAAGCCTTCCAGCTCTCCTTCGTTGAGCAGGTCTCCGGTGAGAAGCACGAATTCAGGGTTGATAAGGTTGATGTCATCTATTACGGCCCGAAAATCTTTCACAGAGGTGGAATCGCTGTCGAAGCCGCTGTTTGGATAGTAAATCCGGGTGGGCAAATGGAGGTCCGTGATATGGACGAAGTAGTAGCTGCTTTTACGTGTGGGAATCACTTTGACGGCGTTGGTGGTGGTGTCGTCGATCCCTCCGGAAGCCGCAACCCGCAAATCGTAAAGCTCATAAACCGGCAGGGAGGGTATCAGGGCCTGCAGTTCCCAGCGGTCCGGTGTGTTCAAAAACTGGCTGTGGATGATTTCCAGAGCCACGGACTTGTGCTTGTGCATCAGCCAGGCCTGCCAGCCGGTGGTGGAAGGAGGCGCAACGCAAGTGATGGTGAGGGTTTCTCCGGGGATGTGGATGGCAGGGATGTTGAGCAGCGGTTGCTGGATGACTGTGAGGGTGTCGCCCAAAGCATTGTAGGGGTTGAGCGCTGCCAGGGAAGCGAACAGAGACAGCAGCAAAAGCATTGCAACAAGCGGTTTTGCGGCTGCCTGCCGTTCTTTGGAGACAGGGTAGCCGTGCAAGCCCTTGAAGCCGCGTGGGATAAAGCTTCTGGAGTCCAGGCTCAAAGTCTGCTCAGGATCGAAACAACCTGGTCCACTGGAATGGCGAAACCGATGCCGATATTGCCGCCGGTTTCAGACACAATGAAGGTGTTGATGCCGATCACCTCACCCTTGATATTCACCAGCGGGCCTCCGCTGTTGCCGGGGTTGACGGCGGCGTCGGTTTGGATCATGCTGCGGTAGCTGCGCCCTTCCTGGGGTTCGAAACTGCGGTTCAGAGCGGAGATAACGCCAACGGAGACAGTGGGTTTGGGATCGCTCATCATGAAGCCGTAGGGATTTCCCAGCGCGATGGCCCACTCCCCGATCAAGAGGTTTTTGGCGCTGCCGAGCTTGGCCACGGGCAGATTGGAACCGGTGATCTTGAGCTTGGCGACGTCGTGAACATCGTCGATGCCCACCAGGACGGCTGGAAACTCACGCTTGTCGGGCAGCACGACGGTGATTTCGGAGGCGCCCTGCACCACGTGGGCGTTGGTGACGATGAGGCCGCTGGAATCGTAAATGACTCCGCTGCCGATGCTTTCAACCTGCCTTTGCATGGGAATGTCGCCAAAGAAATCGAAGAAACTGAAGCTCGGAAAGCGGCGCACATACTGGACTTTGGTGACGTTGACGCTCACCACGGCGGGCTCCACTTCCTGCACTGCGGCGGTGATCTCGTTGTGGCGCTGGTTGTGAGAGACAATTATCTTTGAGGCTGGTTCGGACACTGTATTCAAGCCCTTTTGGTTGATCAGGACGAGGGTGATCCCTGCGTTCAGGATCAGCACCACCAAGGCTAAAGCTATCGCTGTTGAAGTTTTCATGGTTGCACCTACTTGAATATTTGAATGGCGAATTCAATACTGGCAATGCTGACGGTGGTTTCGTGGCAAGGGCCGTTGGGACGCTCGTTCAGAACAGCGTAAACCGGATACCGCCAGGCGTCGCGCAGGCCGTCCAGCAGATCACGGTGGCAAGCCACGGCAACAATCACGTTGGGATTTTTGTCATGAATGAGCTTGCGAGCCAGCGAACCGCCGGTTGCCACTGCCGCCTCAACTTGTTGCCGCTCAATCAGTTTCTTGATGGTGGCAATGTCACAGCCGCCGCATTCCTCACAGTTGATGATGTCCGTGGTGATGCGCACGGTGCAATCATCCTTTTGCAGGCAATGCGGCAGCAGCACTAGGATGTTGGAATTGCGGACATCTTTTTGGTCGGTGAGCACGATTTCGTTGTTGAAATTGAGAAATGATTCCGTCAGCACGTTCTTCGAGGAAAAAGTGACGGTGCCCAGAGCGCAGGCCATCGGATAAAACATGTGGTTAAGCATCCATTTGTTTAGCTGGCTCATCCAGCGCGGTTTGATGCGGATATGGGTTGACATCAGGGTGCTCACCCAAGTGAAGATCATAAAGACGATCACCACCAGTAGAGCAATTAGGAGGCCGCGCACCAGATGCGGCTCCGTAACTTGGTCCTGCAGAATAAAATAGACCAAGCAGATATAGAGGGCGCTGATGATCAGCAGGCTAAGGCTGACAAAAGCGGGGAATTTCAACACGGACAGATATTGGTCCTGATCTTTCATTCTTCCTCCTGAAGAGGGTTTGAGGGTTTAAAAGTTGGGGGTCGGCCGAAACTTTCGCCGATGGACAGACGCGCCCCGAGCTGCCAGGGCCAGGCGTCCATCACCTTTTTCCCAGCTGCCTGAACCCGGGTGAGCAGCAAACGCTGGACGCCGCAATTCACTTCGACGCCAGTATTCCTTATCAGGGCTGCCACCGTGCCAGGCTCGCCGCTGGCGGGTTCCTGAACCAGTTGGGCAGCCAGGATCTTGAGAGGTTTTTCTCGCAGCCAGGCCTGGGCCCCGGGCTGGGGTGAAAAAGCCCGGATGCGGTTGAGAACTTGGTTCGCGGGCTTATACCAGTCCAGCTGAAGGTCTTCTTTGCCCAGTTTGCGGGTGTAGCTGGCCGCGGAATCATCTTGGGCAATTGCTTCACAGGATCCGCTTTCCAACTGGGGCATGAGGTTTTGCAGCATCAGAGCTGAGAGATTGGCCAGCCTATTGTGCAGGCTGCCGAAATTGTCTGTTTTAATGATGAGCATTTGATGCTGCATCAGGATCGGTCCCGCGTCCATCCGGGCATTAAGGCGAAAAATGCTGACGCCTGTAATGGTGTCGTCATTCAGCAAAGCGCTTTGGATGGGCGTCGCGCCTCGATATTTAGGCAGCAGAGAAGGATGCAGGTTCACCGCTCCGTAGCGGGGCAGATTTCTCAGTTCGCGCCTGATCATACCGCCATAGGAGGCCGTGATCAGCAGGTCGGGAGCGAATTCCCGGATCCGGCTCAGACTGTCTGGAGCATTCACGTCCGGCGGCTGAAACAGGTCCAGGCCCACCCGGCGGGCGTAATCAGCCACGGGACAGGGCTGGAGGCGCAGATTGCGTCCGGCGGCCTTGTCGGGCGGGCTGATGACGAGCAGGGGAACATCTTGCCGCTCAAGCAGTTGCAGGGATGGTAACCCGAAGGTTGAGCTGCCGGCGAAGATCAAGCGCATTGCATCGTTTTCCCGGTTCAGTCCTCACCGCGAAGGTTAACGCCATTCACAGCCTTGCGTTCGAGCTCTTTAAGCTTGCGCTTCACCTTTAACTTGGCTATGGTGCCGAGGCGGTCAACGAACAGGATGCCGTTCAGGTGGTCGTGTTCATGCTGAACCACCACGGCAGGATAACCTGACAGCTTCATCAGGCGGCGTTCTCCGCTCAGGTCGGTGAAAGAAACGCTGATAGCGGACGGCCGCTGCACCCGGGCATAAATGCCCGGAACGCTGATGCAGCCTTCCTCCATTTCTGTTTCGCCGTCGCTGGACTCGATCTCGGGATTGATCATCACCAGCGGTTCGCGTCTGGCTCCTTCCTTGCTCCAGTGCGGGTCCACCACAATTACGCGTTTGCTTACACCCGTCTGGGGTGCCGCGAGCCCCACCCCGTCACGCTTGTACATGGTGTGGGTGAGGTCTTTGGCGAACTGCAGCAGCTCGTCATCGATGGTTTCAACTTCCGCTGCCCTCAGGCGCAGAACGTCGTCGCCATAAACGCGGATATCCAAAAGCTTGGGACTGCGGGACATCAGGACTGGGCGGCGCTGTTTTCCCCGGTGACAACCGTGGCTATGGCCCCGCGCTGAAATTCCACGCGCACGTGGTTGGTTTCGTCAATTTCGATCACGACGGAGTTTTTATCCGGTTTGATGGTTACAACGCGTCCGTAGATTCCGGATGTGGTGATGACCTTGTCGTTCACCTTGATGTTGTCCAGCATCTTCTGCAGTTCTTTCTGCTTCTTCTGTTGAGGCATGATCATGAGGAAATAGAGCAGGGCGAACATGATGATGATGGGCAATAAGGACATCAGGGGATTGGTTTGCTGTGCAGGGGCGGTGCCGGAAGTTCCGCCGGCTCCGGTCATTAACAGTGTATAGAGCATTTATTTCTCCTATTGGCCAAAGAAGCTTGGCTTCAGTATTCTTATCAGTTGGATCACAAGGTTCGCGTAAACGCCGGCGATGAGGTCATCTACCACGATACCCCACCCGCCGCGCAGGCGCTGCGAAACGTTGATGGGAAAAGGTTTGGCGATATCGAAAACCCGAAACAGGACGAAGGCGTAGATCGCCAGCAGAAGTGATTTTGGCAGTAACAGCACAGCCACGAAATAGCCGCAAAACTCATCGATAACGATAGCCGGAGCGTCTCGCCCCAGTTTCTTTTCGGCCCTGCCGCTCAACCAGACAGCCGCCCCGGAAACGAGCAGAAGCACTCCACCCAGCCACCACCAGCCTTGGCCGCTGAAGAGGCTTTTGGGCAGCAGCAGATATACCCCCGCGGCAAAAAGAGTGCCAAAGGTGCCGGGCGCGAAGGGGATGAAACCCACACCCAAAAGCGAGGCCAGAAAAGTGGTCGGGCTCAGGCGCCGGGAATTCATCGCGGTATGATTCGCACAAATGATTTGGAGATCAGGTCGCTGATCCATTCATTGTAGGCGGTGTTAAATTTCTCTTGCATGAGGTAGTTTTCCAAAACGGGTTTCACCTCATCATAACCGAAGACGCGGGTGGGCATTTCTTCCAGCCGGACGAAAAGCAGCAGCACTCCCTCGTTTTCCAGCACAGGTGTCATTTTCCCAACTTCGGTGGCAATGATTTGCGGGGCATAGAGTTCCGGAAATTCATCCCGGGCCAGTTCTCCGATGATGCCGCCATTGGCAGCGGATTCCTTTTCGTCTGAATAGAGGGTGGCCAGGTTGGCAAAACTTTCCTCCCCGGAGTTAAACCTTTCACGCACGCCTTCCATCAGTTGAAAGGCATCCAGGCTGTCTTGCCGGGTAGGAGAGAGGATTTTCAGGATGTGCCTGGCCCGCACCTCGTTGTCACGTTTTTCCTCCACCTTGATAAGGTGATAGCCAAACTCGGTTTGCACGATGGGAGAAACCTGACCCGCGTTGAGCGCAAAAGCAGCTTCCTCAAAGGGTTTCACCATCATTCCCCGGCTGAAGAAACCAAGGTCTCCACCCCGCTCTTTACTGGGGCAATCACTCACTTCCATAGCCAGGGAGGCAAAATCCGCCCCCTGGTTGAGGCGGTCCTGAATAGCTTTCATCTCGGCCAGCTTCGCTTCCTCGGAGGCTTTGCTGGGCTTGATCTCGTGGATGATGGCGCCGGTCTTCCATGTAACCGGCTTAACCGCCAGGCTGTCCTTGCTGGTTTCGTAAAAAGACAGCATTTCCTCTTCGGTGACCTTCACTTTGGTTTTCACGTAGATATCGATCAACTGCTGCGAGAGGTAGCTTTCTTTGATTTGGGTGATATAGAGGTCCAAAAGCTCTGTTTCGGTCAGGTTTTCACGGGCAAGATCGGCAGCAAATGCCTGCTCGGAAGGATATTTTTCCTTGGTTTTTTCGAGCTCTTTTTTGGCGTATTTCTCCAACTGCTTGTTATCGATCTTAAGGTCCATGGACTCGGCTTTTTGAAGGATCACCTTCTGCTCAACGATCTGGCGCAAGGCGGCTTCTTCGTTGATGGACTCAGCCGGGTAACCCGCTGTTTGCATCTGGAACATCAGTTTGTAAACGTCGCTTAATAAAACGATGTCCGGGCCGACCTTGGCTACTATGCGGTCAACCAACTCCGCGGACAGGCTAAGCATCAGCACAGCGGCCAGCAGAGTGAGCAGGATCTTTTTCATATCTTTCCTTGTTGGGATGTGTTGGTGTCGGTCAAGACTGGTTCAGTAATAATAGATCTCCGGAGTCTTCATCTTGAGTTCCTGGATAAGTTCCTGGTAAACTTGCTGTTTTCTCTCTTTTAGCAGGATGGAACGGATCTCAGCCTGATATTCGGCGAAATTGGCGTCCTGGGTTCCCTCCCGCTGCTGGACATGGCGCAGGATGTAGGTTTGGCCGTTGATTGAGGCCATGCCGGGTGTGTTTGCCGGTAATTCATGGGCGGTACGCCAAAATAGCGAATCCGAGCCGGAGGCAGTTACAAAACCCATCCTTCCCTTATTGTTTTTCAGAGCTTCCTGGGAATGCTCAGCCACGGCAAGATCAAAGTCGTATCCATCCCTTTTTAGCCTTTGCAGGAGGGAAACGGCGCTGGCGGTATCAGAACAGAGGATGCGCTGGATGTCATATTCCATCAGCTTGCTCTGAAACTCGCTCTGGTGGATGCGGTAGTAATTGAAAAGCTCCTCCTCGCCAATGGCGATGCTGGCCAGGCGCTTGGAGATCAGGGCGTTGGCTTTGATCTTCTTGGCGGCATAATCCATCCGCTGTTTCACAGCCCGCTCTCCATCCAGTTTTTGGGCTTCGGCTTCCTGGGCCAGAAGGGTCAGGTTAACCCAGTTTTCAATTTCCTGCTTTTTCTGCTCAGAGCTGAGATTGTTCCACTGTTCGTCAGTAAATGTGGAGCGGAATCCTTCCAGGGTGAGCACGTCTCCGTTCACCTCGGCCAATGGTGTAAGTTTTTCATTGGTCGCTTCCTCCCTGTCGCAGGCAGAAAGCAATGCCAGCAGCAGGATCAGGAGCGGAAGGATTCGTCGCATGGCTCAAAGGAACGGCGGAGTGTAGGTTAGGCGCAGCTTGGGGCGTTTGTTCGCGGGCGCGTCCTCAAAGTGCCAGAATTCGATTTTGCCGTAGTTTATCATTTCCTGCAACGAACGGATCACGATGCCATAGGGAATTTTATCACCGGAGCTGTAAGCTTGGATGATCGGAGTGATGTCCACCACCAGGCTGTCCCCGCGCACAAGCTGCTCTGTCGGTATCCCTGTGGCCAGGCGGGAATCTTCAATTTCCACCGGCTGGGTAATATCCAGGGAATCGTCCATCCGGTCAGCCCTCAGCTTGTAGGTGCGGCTGCCTGTATAGTAAGGATTGTCTTTCACATACAAAATCAGCCTGGCCTGATTGATGGTGGTCCGCTTGCGGCTCAAACTGTCCATCGCGTTCCCCCGCATGTCCTTGAACCATGAATTGTCGATGGCGAAATCCATATAGATGCGGGAAGGGTTAATATTGCCTACGATCCAGCGGTTTGTGAGTAGAGGCGCCTCATCGGAATCAACCCTGTAGCTGTCCCGGGTGGGTCGTTGTTCATATCTGCTGTCATCGGTGTTAGTTGCTTCGTCAAGGCGGTAAAGGAAGTTAAGCTGAGGCCCCCTTCCGGTTTCCAGAGACATCGCCTCCATCCAGAAACCGCTCATGGTCCTGATAGCCAGGGTCATTCCCAGTGAATCAGAGGGAGTTTGCCAGGTTTCTATCTCATCTATGGGAATGGGTATCTTGATTTCGGTGCCCATGGTGCTGATGCTGTCGGGAATGGTCATTTCGATATTGGATATCTCTATCAGGTTGGCATCCTGTATCAAGTCGGTGCTGTCGGCCGCCCAAGCCTGGTTCAGCTTATAGATGGTCAGGTTGATGGGATTGCCCTGGGGAGTGGAGCGGCGCGTGAGGGTCAGCGAAAGAAAGGTGGAATCCTGATAGGCAGTGGGAATATGGAAAGTTCCAGGGTTCGGAAGCCCGGTGAAACGCATGAAAGCCACGGATTCGATCCCATCATAATTTCCGCACAGCAGCGAAGACTCGGTGCCAGTGATTTCAGCGCTTCCGGCAAAACTGTAGCCGGCTATCATGTCAAGCGGTTCCGTAACAGTTATCGGCCTCACATCTGACCAGTTGTTGCCGGTGGGATTTCCCTTCTTGATACACCCGGCCATCATCAAGGCCAAAATGACCAATAGTAGAGGTATAAGTTTGTTCTTCAACATCATATTCTTTATACCTAATTAAAAGTTCCTTTCTCAAAAAGTAGTGTTAGTAGGCATCGTGGATAAGTGGATTATCGGTCAACCTTTTTTTTAAGTGGCTATCCATAAAGCCTTGGCGAAGCCTCTCAAATTGTGGATAACTTGTGGGTAAGCATATCCTTCCGCACGGAGTTTTCCACACAGGAACAAGCATTTATATTTAAAACCAGGTTGTCCACACTTATCCACATAAACTATCCACTTATCCACAATCCCCTGCTCAGGCCTTGATATTTTTGATAAGCTGTTCGATATGCGAGCGGAAGTTGATATCCTCCCGGAAGCGGTTATCGATCATTTTTTTGGCGTGCAGCACGGTGGTGTGGTCTTTGCGCTTGAAATATTCGGCAATTTCTTTCAATGAAAGCTGGGGAATGAGCAGATTAGCAAGATACATGGCGATTTGGCGGGGATAGGCGATTTGCTGGCGGCGGGTTTTGTCAACTATCTGTGCGATAGTAATGTTATAAGCCAGGCAGACCTGCTGGGTAATGGTGTCCAGCGATATTTCCCTGCGGCTCTCGGAAATCATGTCGCTGAGGATGTTGCGCACTGTCTCGGTGTCCAGATTCGCGGGGTTGAGTTTGTTGTAGGAAGCGTAGGCCAGGATGCGGATCAGCGAACCCTCGAGGGCCCGCACGCTGGAAGAGATGGATTCGGCGATAAAGGAAAAAACCTCGTCGGGGAGATCGATGTTCTCCGGCTCAGCTTTTTTGCGCAGAATGGCCACCCTGGTTTCAAAATCCGGATTTTTGAGGTCGCAGAGCAGGCCGCTCTCGAAGCGGGTTACCAGGCGCTTTTCGAGGTCCGGAATGTCCTTTGGCGGCCGGTCGGAAGTAAGCACTATTTGCTTGCGGCTGTCAAAAAGGGCGTTGAAGGTGTGGAAAAACTCTTCCTGGGTGCCTTCCTTGCGGGAGAGGAAATGGATGTCGTCAACCAGCAGCAGATCCACTTTGCGGTATTTAGACCGGAAATCCGGCATCTTGTTGGAGCGGATGGAATCGATCATTTCGTTGGTGAATTCTTCGCTGGTGATGTAGAAAATGGAGCAGTTGCGGCCCTCCCGGGCCACGAAATTACCCACAGCCTGCATCAGGTGGGTCTTGCCCATGCCGCTTTCCCCGTAGATGAAGAGCGGATTGTAGGTGTATCCAGGCGCTTCCGCCACCGCCTTGGCCGCGGAATAGGCAAAGTTGTTGTTGCGCCCCACCACGAACTGCTCGAAGCTGAAGCGGTCGTTCAATTTCGTGTTAAGGAGCACTCGGTTGCCGGAATATTCTGCCTGGGCGGCCTTTTTTTCAGCCGGATAATGGGGCGGGGAGGTGAATTTGATCAGGTAACGCTGCTTGTAAAGGGCGTAAGATATCTCCCCCAGTGTTTCTGTGTAGTTCTGATTCAGATAATTTGCCGCGAACTGCGTTGGAACCCTGACCACCAAAGTGTTGTCCAGCAAATCCACCAGCTTGGCGTCCGAAAACCAGGTCCGGAAACTCTGATGATTGATATTGTCCTCGAGCTTATCCAAAATGTTCTGCCAAATATCTTGGTCCATACGTCTGTCCTATATAAAAATTCATATTTATCCACAGATGACCACATTCGCTTCAGGATGATTGGTAGCCTAATGTAATCACCTGCCGTTCAATTCGTTATCTGATTTTCGCGCAACCTTTGTCCACCCTCCGGATTAAAGTTATCCACATCTTTTCCACAATCTTCAGAGGCAAGCCTAATAGCTGTTCCAGCAACAATTACACATTTTCACAGTATCGGGCGGCAAAGGGATTCCAAGCTTTTTCCCCGGCGGTCTTTTGTCAAGCGGCTAAATCATTTAACACAATAACTTCCGCAGGCATCACAATCGCTAACGGAACCCATTTCAAAGCAGTTATAAAAACAACGCTGCAAACACAAAAACAGGAGGAATTGTCTGATTCTTATGTGGCCAAAAAGATTACAAAAATCTTCCTGCCGCAGGGGGATTTCCAGCAGTCAATCATCCAGCCTTTATCCACTTTCCCGAATAACCTAATTCCGAGTTGGCGCCGGGATTCCCACAGGGCAGATAAACCTTGACAAGATTTAACTGCCTCACATTCTTGGACAAGTAATATTTCCAAGAGGTGTAAGATGAAAATTCTGAAGTTTTTTGCGGTTTTAATACTGACCCTCACCTTTTTTTCCTGCAAAGAGCCCACCACTGAGCTCATCCAACTGGACGCCCCCATGTTCAGCAACCCCAGCGGGACCTATCTTGCCGGACAGGCCATCTACCTTACCTGCCCGGAATACGGCGCTGACATCTATTACACCACAGACGGCAGTGAACCCACCGACCAGGCTAACCTCTATGCCAATCCCCTGATCATCCCGGAATTTTTCCCTGAAGGTGCCGTCACCGCCACTCTAAAGGCCAGGGCATACAAGGAAGGATTTGACCCCAGCAGCGTTGTATCCGCCACCTACACCGTCACTTTTTTCAACACCGTTGCCAAGCCGCAGTTCTCCCCTCTTTACGGAAATATCACCACTAATACCGAGATTAACATCCATTGCTCCACCCTGAATGCGGACATTCACTACACTTTGGACGGCAGTGACCCCGATCAGAGTTCCGCAAAATACATAGAGGGGTTCACCATCACCCAAACCGGTGAGGTGACTTTGAAAGCCCGGGCCTATCGCTCTGGTTGGAACCCCAGCGAAATAGCGGAAACAAAATATACGGTCAGCGCGCCGTAACACTCGTTCTGATGATTCAATCAGAATAGTTCCTGATTCTGACAGCCTAAAAACAGCTCTCTTTCAAGCCGGATATGTAACTCCTTACAGGCTGCTCTGTTATTGGACTTCTGCAGTCACTTGGTTTAAAAAAGCAATACATCCTTACCCGCCTCAGTGTCCAGATAGACAGGCCCTGAGCGCTTGCTTCCATCTCCCTCCCACGCCCCTAGTATAATACCCGCATCAAATGCGGGCATCATGCGGGAGGCGCTTCTTGAGCATGGGAAAGGGCCTTAATGGCCAGACAGCATGCCAGGATATATGCTGGCGTGGGGAAAGGATATCAGGATTCAGGTATTCTTACCGCCCTGTCATTCGGTGGGCGTAAAAGAACATCAGTTGTTCCAGTTCCGGCTCGAAGCTCAGCAGTTCGAAATCCTCCGGCAGCCTGTCCGCTTCTTGCCGCGCGAACTCCAGATAGTCATGGAATTTATGTTCAGCGTTGTCAATGTATTCAGGTTCTTCCGAGCTGCCATTAAATCCCAGTTCTATATCCAGTTCCAGCGGTTTGGGCATAACGTGGTCCAGATACCGCCATTCCCCGCTTATGAGGTTGAACTCATACTGGGAAATGAACTTATGGCCGTGTTCGAGCACGAATTTCACCGCTTCGATCAGGTAGTCCACCTCTGCCTCGGTCATTGAGTAGTGCAGATTAAGGCGCACCCAGCCAGGTTTAATGCCGTTGTAGCCTGCGTTGGTGATCATGCAGCGGTAAAAATCCGAAACCTGGCTGCCGATATTCATCAGATGGTGTCCGTAAGGCCCGGCGCAGGAGCATCCCGCCCGGGTCTGGATGCCGAAGAGGTCATTGATCAGTCGGGTCACGAATTTGGGATGCAGTATCCGGTCGCGGTGACGGACGTTGAAAGGCACTATGGGCACCTTTTTATCCGGATCCAGCAGTCCGTAGAAAATGATCCGTTCGTCACCTTCGAAAGCCGTCATGAACTTTTCATAGAGGTATTTTTCCAGCCTGTCAATGGTGGACTGCCCCACCTTTTGCTTGATCTGAAAAGCCAGCGCGATCCGCAAAGCTTGCATAATCCCTGGTGTGCCAGGTTTTTCCCGGCTCTCGATATCGCTGAAAAACTCTTCCTTGTACTGGGAAACGTAGCTCACCGTGCCGCCGGCGGACACGGTTGGAGGAAGGTTTGAAGGATAAATGCGCTCGTTGAAGATCAAAACCCCGCTGGTGCCGGGGCCGCCCAAAAACTTGTGGGGTGAAAAGAAGATGGCGTCGAACCAGCTTTCCCCGTCCCGGTTCATGTCGATTTCCACATAGGGCGCGGCCGCCGCGTAGTCGAAACAAGCCAACGCGCCGTGCCGGTGCAGGATGCGCGCCACGTCATAAACCCTTGTTTTCAGCCCGCTCACGTTTGAGGCCGCGGAAAAGGAACCGATCTTGATCCGCCCCTCGTAGCGTGGGTCTGAGACCATTGTTTCCAGCGCGGCCAGGTCTAGCTCATGGTTTTTCAGGGGGACTTCAACGATCTCGCAAAGTGTCTGGCGCCACATGATTTCGTTGGAATGGTGCTCGTAAGGCCCAACGAAAACAATGGGTTTGTTCTGATGCATGAAGTCGTGCAGGGCCTGGTTGCAGTCCACGTCATCAGGATTGCGCAGCAGGCAACTTTTCAGAACTTCAGCCACCCGCTCGCGGGTTGCCGGGGGCCAATACACACCCAGTATCTGCATCAGCTTGTTCACGCCGCCGGTGCTGCCTGAGCCGGTGAACACGATCTTGCCTGCGGGGCCGGCGTTAACGCTGTCTTTGATTATCTTTTCAGCGTCTTGCAGTAGCGAGGTCATGGTCATGCCGGTAAAATCGTCTTCCGTGTGCGAGTTGGCGTAATAAGCCAGGATTCTTTGCACAGCACGTTCAACGGATTTCAGGCCTCTGCCGCTGGCCGTGTAGTCTGCATAAACCAGAGGCCTGGCACCGTAAGGTGTGGGGATGGCAATGTTCCGGCCGATGATGTCATCACGCAGCCAGTCCAAACTTCGGATCAGTTCTTTAGCGTTAATCATTGTGATTCCAAAAAAGACAGACCGCCATTTTCGGCAAGAAATATTCTTTCCGCCGTGATGGTTTCAGTTTTGAAACTTGTTTAAAGCCGCTCAGGCCTCCTCTTTGTCCTCAAAGAGCAGCCGGTAGATTAATCCGCCGGCCAAAGCGCCGATGATCGGAAACACCCAGAACATCCACAACTGCCTGATGAAGATGGAGCCGGCAAAGAAAGCGACTCCAGTGCTGCGGGCGGGGTTTACGGAGGTGTTGGTAACCGGGATGCTGATCAGGTGGATCAGGGTGAGCGCCAGGCCGATGGCGATTGGGGCCATTCCAGCCGGGGCGCGTTTGTCTGTGGCTCCCATGATCACCAGCAGGAACATTCCGGTCAACACCATTTCTGTCAGCAGGCATGGGATAACCCGGTATTTTTCAGGCGAAGCGCTGCCCACGCCGTTGGCGGCAAAACCGCTGGCGGCGATGTCAAAACCCCTCACCCCGCTGGCAATGATGTAGAGAACCAGTCCGGCGAGCAATGCTCCCGCTACCTGGGCTACGATGTAGGGGATCAGGTCCTTGGCGGGAAAACGTCCGCCGGCCCACAAGCCCAGCGAGACCGCTGGATTGAGGTGGCAGCCGGAAATATGGCCGATCGCATAGGCCATGGTTAGCACCGTAAGCCCGAATGCCAGGGAAATTCCAACCGGGCCGATTAACGTGCCTGCCAGAATGGCGGACCCGCAACCTCCCAGAACCAACCAGAAAGTGCCGAAAAACTCCGCGCCCATGCGTCTTGTGATGTTTGGCATGATTCGCTCCTTGCTGTTGTTTTGCCGCCGGACACACTGCCCGCGTTAAAGAGCTGTTATTTATGACGCGTGGCCGTCCTGCGGCTCCAGCCCAGTTTGCTTCATCTTGCCTGTGAGTCAAGTTTTTTCTGAACCCTGGCCAGAAGCGGTGTCGGGACATGCCATTTCGGGGTGGATTCTTGCCTTGATCTCCAGACTGGATTATCTTTTCATTAGTTATTAATGCAAAGGAGAATCAAAATAGATGAAGCCCCGTCCCGAATTCAGCCACACCGTCCATGAAGTGATCTGGAAACGCTGGAGCCCGCGTTTCTTTGCCGACCGTCCAGTCTCTGAAGAGCAGGTGCTGACTTTGTTTGAGGCAGCCAGTTGGGCAGCGTCCGCCATGAACGAACAGCCCTGGCGCTTCATTTGGTCGCTAAAAGACGGTTCCGAAAAGTATAAAAAGCTCTTTTCCTGCCTATATGAAGGCAACCAGATTTGGGCAAGCTCAGCGCCTTTGCTGATCCTCACCCTCGCCAAAACGACCTTTTCCTTCAACGGCAAGCCCAACCCCTGGTCCAGCCACGATTTGGGCCTGGCCGTGGGCAACCTCACCACCCAAGCGTCTTTGATGGACCTCTATGTGCACAACATGGGAGGCTTTGACCGTCAAAAAGCCCGCGAAATCTTCTCCTTGACCGAAGACCTGGAACCCATCACCATGATCGCGGTGGGTTGGGCGGAAGACCCGGAAAACCTCTCAGAGCAGGAACGGCAAAGGGAATACCTGATGCAGAAACGCCGGTCCTTGCAGGACATTTTCCTGTGACAATCTGCTGTCGTTGGAAGCCGGCACACTTCTTCTCATGCGGTTCTTGCCAACGCACTATGTCTTAGCCGTAGAAAAAACTTGACAGCCAGCCCCGTGTTTGGTTTCTTAACCAAGAATAAGGACGCTCGAATGATCCCTTCCAAAAAGACCTGTATCTTGCTCCTGGCCTTGCTTCTGGCCAGCCTCTGCGCCGCGCAGGAACAGCCGGATTTTTCTTTTCAGCCCGGCCGTTACGGCACCCTGGGTTTTGGTTATGGCTTGCCTTACGGCGGATACGGTTTCAGCGCGGACATGTATATCTTTGACCAATTGGCGCTTACGGTGGACGTAGGCACTTTGCTCTATGCCGCCGGCTATGAATTGGGCCTTAAATACCTGCACGGCAATGCCGGCAAGCTCTGGCGGCCCCAGGCCATCCTGCTTTACGGAGTGAACGGGATCATACCTTACAACTTTTCAAACACCGAAGTGGTCCAAACTGAGGTTTACAATGGTTTCACCGCCGGCCTGGGCTCGCAGTTCATGTTCGGCAAAAAACGCCGGCACGGACTCGACCTCGGCGTGACCTACGTAATCAGCTCCGGCCTGTTCAAACGCCTGGAAGAGCTGGCGGGATACGAGCTTGGAGCCTCCAGCCGCTTTGGTTTTTATCTGGGTTACCGCTACGCGTTCCAGTTCTTATATTGAACAGAGACTCTTTCAGTCACTGTTTTTATGTTCAGATTGGGTTTGGAGCCCTATCGAAATCTGGCACTTCTGGCAACAAAACAACAACATAAAGGAGTAAAAAAAAATGCTTGAGCGACAAACACATCCCTACACACCTTATCTTCCGAAAACGGCTGAAGCAGTGATAATTGGAAGCGCCCCACCCTGGCGGTTTTGCACTGGCAGGACTGAGGATCTCAGGGCGGGCGACGTGGATTTCTTCTATGGATCCGTTGACAACCGTTTTTGGTGCGTGATGTTTGAAGTTATGGGAATAAAGCCTGAGCCGGTAACGGTGGAACAACTGAAGAAAATCCTGAAAGACCACAAATTGGGGATGGGCGATATCCTGAAAAGCTTTACGCGCGAAGACCGCAAATCAGTTGATACCGCTTTGTCCGAGTTTACCTACAATATCAGCCTGGTGAATGAAATCATGGTCCGAGACCGCATCCGCAAGCTTTTTTTCACCAGTGAGTTTGCTTACAGGCATTTCAAAAGGGCTCTCCGAGAGCAGGGTTACAAGCTTAAACAGACAGCCATTGCGAGACGCCAATACACCCTTTCGGTCAGCAAGCCAGGTTTTGAGCGGAAATTTGAGATCAGTGTGCTATTGTCGCCCTCGCGCAGGGGGAGGCACAGCTTTGAGGACCTCGTTGCCAACTATAAGGAACAGTTTTCCAGGTTTTTCTAAGACTAAACTGAGATTCTTGCTTAGAATGAGGTGAATGCCCGGCCTGCCAACTCCAACCCTCCGCAACAGTTATCATAGACTCAGAAGCTCTACGAAGACCTCAGCGCGGGTACTTTTGCCAACGCTGTGCAGGGTCAAGCCCCTTCGCCGGTGTAGTTTCAGCAGCCTCAGGCAGATACTGGAGGCCCTGTTGCCGGCGGAGATAAGTTCCTGCCACTGGGTTTTGAATTCTCCCTTGTTCCAGTAGAGGTTGAGGATTTTGGCCAGTTCCTGCAGCCGGGCGACCTGTTCAAAGCTGAGAGCGTCAGTTTTCAGCACCTGCCAGGGCGGGTCGTTCAGCCACAGGTATCTGCGCTGGCTGGCAATTTCCTGCATCGGCGTGCCGGGCAGTATTTTCAGCATTCCAAGCTGGATTTCTGCCGGGAAGGTGGAGGCCAGCTCGTCGAGGGAACGCAGCACGGAAGCGTATTTTTCTCCGGGCAGCCCCACCAACAAATCGGCGTGAACGCAGATTTGGGTGCGTTCGCGGAGGGCGACAAGCGCGGCTTTCACCTTGCCCCAGTTAGAGTTGCGCCCGCAGGCCCGGGACACGGCGGCGTTCACGGTTTGCACCCCAACCTCGAAGCGGATGCGGCCGGGCGGGGCTTTTTCCAGGATTCGCAGGT
This sequence comes from Candidatus Cloacimonadota bacterium, assembly GCA_012516855.1. Classification (NCBI taxonomy): domain Bacteria; kingdom Pseudomonadati; phylum Candidatus Cloacimonadota; species Candidatus Cloacimonadota bacterium. The sequence continues at coordinate 24,284 of JAAYWB010000058.1, read as the reverse complement.
CCTCTTCGGTGAGCAGGTCGGGATAGATCTCAAAGTGGAATTCACAGCTCTGCTTCTGCCGGATGGCGTGTTCCCAGATCAGGCGGGCCAGCCGGGGATGGGCATTGAAGCTGCGGTCAACGAATTTCAGGGTGCGCGGCTTGAGTTCCAGCAGGCGGTCCAGTTCTGACCTCAGCTTGCGGCGGTCGGAGGCCAGGGAGGGGTCGAAACGCGCTTCATTGCGTTTATCCAGGGCGGAAAGGCAATAGGCGCAGCGGAAGGGGCAGCCCCTTGAACTTTCAAAATAGACAAGCCTGCCCTGCAGAGCGGGACGGTCTGAGCGGCGGTAGAGAAAAGGCAGTTCGCTAAGGGGCGGAGCCGGAGCCTCGTAAGTCCCGCCGGGAAGCTCAAATCCATATTCAGCCAGCCTCCGGAACACTCCCTCACCCGGTCCTTTTACCCTGAAATCGCCTTCAGCCAGGCCGAAATCGCCGTTCGTGGCTTCAGGTCCGCCCAATACCACTTTCAGGCCCGGCATCAGTTTCTTCAGTTCCGGGATAAGCCGGCGCAGGTCAAGGCTATTCCAGACGTAAGCTGAAAAGCTGGCCACATCAGGGCGGTCGCGAATAATTTGGGTAAGGATGTCGAAGAGCGGTTCGGCGATGGAGAATTCACGCAGGCAAACCTCGAAAGGCAGGCCGCGCAGGGAGCCGCGCAGATAGTAAAGCGCGGGATTGCTGTGGTACCAGGCGCTGTTCAGCCCGATGAGGCTGATCCTCAGCCGTTTATTTTTGGCGGACAGGAACCCAAATCTCCAGCACGGAATCCGGCTGTCCCCAGCGGAAACGCCAGTCGTACAGTTCAAAATCCAGATTTCCCACCCGCTCAAGTGCGCTGGCAGGAAGCCATTCTGAATAGACCAATTCGTAGGTTTGGCACAAATTGTCCAGCGCCCCGCGATGCTCAAAAATGGCGTAGTCATTTGCCGGAACCACAAGCAGTTCCATGCCCGGGGGTATGTCGTTGGCGATTGAAACCTCCATCCCTGCCAGATAGGAAAACCTGTCGCCGGAGGGAGCGTCGCCCTCCTCGAGATAGCAGACGCCATAGGCGGTCCGGTCCTTGACGGAGTGGGGGATGCCGGCGCAGACCTCGTTGAAACCGTCCCAAAGCCGCGGAATCACGTTGTTTTGCTTGCTCGAGCGGCACTTGAGGCCCACCACCGTGAAGGCTTCGCGGCTAACCAGTCGGGGTTTCATCCTATCTCCTTTGCGGCGGGACCGTATCCAAGGCGGTCCCCTCTTCAGGCTTCATTTTTCCAGCAGGGCAAGGCTGTCAAGGGATTTGCCCGGTTTTTCCGGCACTTCCCCATTTTTCCGGCCAGCCTGCCTTTCATTTGCCGTGGTCCTGTCGGTCAGGCCCTTAGCGCTCGAGCCAATCTCCCTCCCACGCCCCTCGCTAGATTCCCGCATCAAGTGCGGCCATTGTGCGGGAGGCGGACTTGGGATTCAAGAAAGGGCGTTAACGGCCCGATGGCATTCCAGCTTTCGCGTTTCTGGGTTATAATCTCCTACCCCTCCCGGTCCCGGTCGCGTTCTAAGTCTTTCCTTTGCAGTGATTCCCGCTTGTCGTAAGTCTTTTTCCCTTTCACGAGGGCGATGGTCACCTTGCAGAGGCCTTTTTCGTTGATGAAGATTTCCAAAGGGACGATGGTCATTCCCTGTTCCTCGGTTTTGGCGCGGAGGCGGCGGATTTCGTGTTTGTGCAGCAGCAACTTGCGTTTGCGGGTGGGGTCGGGGCTGAAGTGGGTGGATTTTTCGAAGGGGGAGATGTGGAGGTTGAGCAGCCAGCACTCGCCGTCGATGACGCGGGCGTAGCTGTCCTTGAAATTGACCTTGCCGGCGCGGATGCTCTTTATTTCGCTGCCCACCAGGGCGATGCCGGCCTCGAACTTCTGGATCACGAAGTATTCGTGCAAAGCCCGCCGGTTCTTAAGCATCATATCAGCCCAATTCCTCCAGCACGCGCTGCCTCCACATCTTGGCGTTGGCGATTAGTTCGGCTTCGTCCACTTTGCACAGGCGCCCGCCCTCCAGCACAACCTCACCGGCGATCACAACGTCGCGCACCTGTTTGGATCCGAGGGTGTAAACCACGTGGGACCAGGGATTGTAAAGAGGCTGGCTCTCGATTCCGCCAAGCTCAAGAACGCAGATGTCGGCGTCCTTGCCCGGCTCCAGCGAGCCGCGTCTGTCCGCCACGCCGAGGGCTTTGGCGCCGCCAATGGTGGCCATCTGGACGGTTTGGACGGCCGGAAGGAAGGAGGGGTCGTTGTTCATGGCCTTGTGCAGTTTGGCGGTGAGGTCCATTTCGGCCAGGAGGTCGAGGTTGTTGTTGCTGGCTACGCCGTCGGTGGCGAAACAGAGGTTCACGCCGCTCTCCAGATATTGGGCCAGGGGCAGGATGCCCGAGGCGAGCTTGAGGTTGGAATCACTGCAAATGGCCACGGAAGCTGGATTGGCGGCCAGAAGAGCAATTTCGTCGGGGTCGGTCCAGACTCCGTGGGCGTAAAGTGCCGGAAGCTCCAAAATGCCCACCTTTTGCAGATAGGGAACGGGTTTGAGGCCGTGCGCCTTCAGGCAGTCCTCCACCTCGCCGCGGGTCTCTGATAAATGCGTGTGCAGCAGGATTCCGTGTCTGGCAGCCGCTTCGGCGCATTCGCGCAAGGTTTTCTCCGAACAGGCGTAGATGGAGTGGGGGGCGAGGTTGAAATCCAGCAAGGGGTCATCGGCGTAACGCTGGCGCAGCTCCAGGACCTTGCTGCCGAGAGGGGCTTCGCGGGTGCCGGAATTGCCTTCCAGCACCGCTTCGCCGATGATGGCTCTCAGTCCTGCTTGGGAGCAGGCATTCGCCACTGCCGGCATATCGAAATACATGTCGTGGATTTGGGTGATGCCGTTCTTGATCATCTCCGCGGCGCCGTGGAGGGCGGCCTGGCTGATGAAGTCGCTTTTTAGCATTTTGGCTTCGAGGGGCCAGATGAAGTCGTGTAGCCAGGTCTGCAAAGGCAAATCGTCCGCCAGACCGCGGAAATAGCTCATCGGCAGATGGGTGTGGGCGTTGATCAGTCCCGGCATCACGATGCAGTTGGAGGTGTCCAGCGTCCGCCGGGCCTGATAGCTCTTTTCCCGGGGGTCGAAGATGTCCAGGATGCGGCCCTGGTCAATGGCGATGGCCTGGCCTTCCAGAATGCGCAGCCCGCTGTCCAGGGTGAGAATGGTTCCGCCCTGCAGGAGCAGGTCAATGCTTTGGTTCATAAAGGTTTATCCCTGCACCTTCTGGGCGGCCTCGGCTGCTGCGAAAACACCTTTGGGGGTGATGATGCCCTGGATAAGTTCTGCCGGGGTGATGTCGAAACCTGGATTGAGAACCGGGGAGCCGGGATTGGCGGTGATCTGTCCGCCGTAGAGCTTGATCTCCTCCTCGTCTCTGAACTCGATGGGTATCTCTGTACCCTGCCGGCAGGCGAAATCGAAGGTGGAAAGCGGCGCGGCAATATAGAAGGGAATGCCGTGGTATTTGGCCAGCACGGCCTTGTCATAAGTGCCTATCTTGTTGGCAATGTCGCCGTTGAGGCAAACGCGGTCAGCGCCGGTCATAACCAGGTCGATCTCTTTTTTCCAGAAATAATAGCCGCTGGCGCTATCAGGGATGATGGCATGCGGAATCCCTTCCTGCTCCAGTTCCCAGGCTGTTATCTTCGATCCCTGGTGGCGGGGACGGGTTTCGCTCACATAAACGAAAATGTTTCGCCCTTTGCGGTGGGCCAGCCGGATCACGGCCAGTGCGGTGCCCCAATCTACGGTGGCAAGGGCGCCGGCGTTGCAGTGGGTGAGAATTCTGGCGCCATCGGGGATCAGGTGCAGGCCCTGTTCTCCGATCAGACGGCAGTCTTCGGCGCTGCGGTTGGCGAACTCCTTTGCGGCCAGTAAAGCCACTTTGCGGGCGTGGGCCAGGTCAGGAATGAATTTGATGGTCCGTTCGTAAACGTAATTGACCCCGCTTTGCAGATCAACAGCGGTGGGACGGGTCGCGAGAAGCAGGTCGTGGGCTTTGCGGATATGGCTGCGGAACCTTTCATCCGGAGCGTTCTTCGCGGCCAGGGCAAGGCCGAAAGCGCCCGCCGCGCCGATTGCCGGGGCTCCGCGCACGTTCATGTTGCGGATGGCTTCTGCTACCTGGAGGTGGTCGCTGAAATCCATGATCGTGAAATCATGCGGAATCCTGTTCTGATCGATCATCCGCAGGCGCCCATGTTCCCACCAGACGCTGCGGTATTCGCGTCCGTCAACTATCATCGGAGGTAGGCTCCACAGGAATGGGGCGGTTCTTGAAACGTGTGTAAGCAATGCCTCCGCCGAGGGCGAGCAAACTGGCCAATAGGCCGATGAAGCTGAGGCGGACGCTGGTTTTGTAGGATTCAGGGGCGAAGGTCAGTTCCAGTTTGTGCGCTCCTGCGGGAATCTGTAATCCGCGCAGGATGTAGTTCGCGGCGTGGATGGGGATTTCTTTGCCGTCCAGGGTCGCCTTCCAGCCGGCGGGGTAGTAAACCTCGCTCAGCACCAGGAAGGCGGGCTTGTCGGTATAGACGTCATAGGCCAGTTTGTGCATCTCGGCCGTGGTTTGCGTAACCCTGGCGGAATCAGGCTTCTGGATGTCTTTCAGGTCCGTTTCCACAAAGGCCAGCCGGCGGGGATCAAAGCTCTCGGAACGCAGCAGCGGGAGGATGGAATCAGCCGGGGCGACCTTTTGAACGGCATCCACGAACCAGGCCCGGGGCAGGGCGGTTTTGTTGCGGTAAACCGAAGTGCCGTCGAAGCCAGTGAAAACAGGGGTAAGCTTGTTGTAGAACTGATTGTAGGGCGGAAAGTCCAGCGTGAAGAGTGAATCGTTCGGAAGCGGATCGGGGTGAAGGATGTATTTGGTGGAAAGCATGTCCAGCACCGGGGTGGGTTTGTCAACTGGCATTTCGCCTTCTTTCATGCCGTACATTCCCATCATCAGGCGGCCCCATTCTCCGGGCTTCTGGGTGGCGGGATCGCCTTCGATCAGCTTCAGCAGCTTGTCATAGCGTTCCAGCTTGGCGGCGGAATAACCTGTGACAGTTTGGTGGTGGTAGGCAAATTCACCGGCGGGTTTGCCCATCCTGGCTTCTGAGAGCATGCTCTGGCCCAAAGGCAGGATGCGGTAGTTGGATTTGTCCGCCAGGAGGAATTCGTCGTAATCCTGAGGCGCGAAACGGTCGGTGTATTCCTGCCGGGCCTGGAGGTTTTCGCTCTTGAGAAATTTTCCCGTGTAAACCCAGAGGTCGATGAAAGCTAGTAGCGTCAGCAGCAGCACGAATGCGGCCTGAGGCAGCTTTTTCGTGCTTTTAAGCCAGGCCAGCGCGAGGCTGAGGCTGAGAAGCAACAGGCTGATCAAACCGCTGTTGTAAAGTAAGCCCAGGCGGGTTTCCTTAACCGTGCCCGGAAGCTCGGTAAGTCCATGCTGGGATAACTGTTGCAAATCCGAAGCGCTGGCGAATCCGAGACCGCCGAACAGGGCTTTGGCCGCTATGAGCCAAAGGAAGAAAACCCCGCCGCAGATCAGAGTCGCCTTCAGCAGTCCTTTGCTCCAGTCCTTGCTTTGCTCCGCGCTGAGGCTGAGGATGGTGTCCACGCCCAGGGCGGCCTGTAGCACGGCGTTGATTTGCACCATGGTGAGGATCATTGAGGGCACGCGGAATTTATTGAAGTAGGGCAGGTATTTCAGGAAGAGGTCAGAAAGCCGGGGCGTGGCGCTGCCGAAGGACATGATCAGGAAAATCAGCGAGCTGATGGACAGGAAAACCGCCGTGCGACGGTGTTTGGAACCGATCAGGGCAATGATCCCAAAAGCCAGCACGATCAGCCCAAAGTAGTTGTAAACCTGCGTAAAGGGCATGTAACCCCAGTAGTTGGGGCTCACACCGCCGTAGAAATCCGGGATGAAGAAGGTGATGATTTCTTTGGGATGGAAGCTCCAGCCCTGGGCGTAACTGGTTTCCAGGCCGCCGCTTCCGCCGCGCTGGGTGAATTTACTGTATTCCATCGTGCTCAGGTAGGGGTTCATCACCGCCAGCAGGGTCAGCCCCACCGCCACCACAGCCAGCAAGGTGAAGAGCCAGAAGCTCTTATGGTCTTTGGCGCGGATGCTTTCCACCAGTTGCCAAAGCCAGTAGAGACCCAGGAACAGATAGAGGTAGTAGCTGATTTGAGGATGGTTTTCCCGTAATTGTATGATCAGCGTGGTGGCCAGGAAACCCAGGCTCAGCAGGCCGGGTTTTTGCCGCAGGCGCATGAAGGCCCAGATCACCCAGGGGATGTACATTATGGCTCGGAATTTGGTGTTGTGGCCGATTTCCACCAAACCCAGCCAGTGGCAGGAGAACATGAAGGCCACGGCCCCAAAAAAGCTGGTCCAGACATCCAGTTTGAGGAACCTGAGCAGCAAAAACATCCCCAGCGAGCCGATAAAGAGCAGGAAGATGCGCCAGTTGATCAACTTGTCCGTGAGCCGGGAAAGGTTTTCCAGAAAGGGCCAGCGGTTCGGGAAGGAGATCATGTAGGAGGGCATGCCGGAAAACATGCTTTGGGTCCAGAGGGCGTTGTCAGCGTGATTTTGGTTGTATTCGATTATCTTGTTCGCCGCGCCTTGCCACTGCGAGATGTCAGATGCATGGGGGGTCTTACCGCCGAAAGCCACGGGGAAATAGAGCAGGCTGACGAAAACCAGCAGAAAGACCATCAGTGCCCAAGGCAGCCAGGGTTTGGCGGAAAGGACTTCCAACCAGCCCGGGGCGGCGGCCGGCGCCTGTCTCGGGGTGCGGGCTGAAGAATGGGCGCGGGCGGCCTGTTTAACGCCCTTCACGCCTTTATGCTGAATTTTTGGGTTGACATTTTTCTTGGCCATATTATCCTCAATTCAAAGATGATTTAATCATCAGAATTACGCCGCCCTTATCGGTCAAGCACAAAATACGGCGGCGAATGCCAAAAGGGAGACAGATAATGGTTTTCGAGTTTCGCAAGCGGATTTACGGCTTTGAGTGTGACGTTTACGGGCACCTGAACAACGCCAACTACCTCCAACTGCTGGAAAGCGCGAGGTCTGAGGCCATGATCGAAATGGGTATGTCCATGTCCAGGATGCATGAACTTGACATTCAGGTCTTCATCCGCGGCTTCGAGCTGGATTACCGGCAGTCCATCGAACATGAGGACCTCATCACCATCAAAAGCTGGTTTGATGAAATGAACCGCGTGAAAGGCCACTGGGTGCAGAGGATATACAATTCCCGCGGCGAACTTTGCTTTGAAGCGAAAATGGTCGCCGTCTTCGCCAGTGGCGGAAAAGCCACGCGGGTGTCTGAAGAATTGTTAGAAATATTTTTGGGCTATCTGGAGCCTCCGGCGGATTGAAAAGAGTTTATGGCACACCAGATTCGGGAGCCTAACCGACGTTATTCCTCGTAGTTACCTATTTGCTTATTAGGGGAGGGACCCCTGTCTGCCAGATGTCTTCACAATTCCCTTGACGGCGATTCGCGGCTGAGGATAATGGCATCCATAAAATCAAAGGAGGTAATCGCGATGCGCAAGAAGAGTTGATCCTGTAACAGCTCTCGCGTTGTGATTACACCCCTTTTTCACAAATCCCCATCGAGCTGTTGCTGCCCATCCCAAAACCAGATTACAGGAGAAAACCATGCAGTTTATCCAGCTCAAAAACATCCACTACACTTACCCGGACCAGTATCAGCCCATCCTCACGGGCGTTAGCCTGGTGGTCGCCGCTGGCGAAAAGATCGCCCTGATTGGCAAAAACGGTTGCGGCAAGACCACCCTTCTGCGGATAATTCTAGGCGAATTATCCCCCACCCAAGGTAGTATCAGCTATCCAAGCTCCCGCCCCGCAATATCTTATCTTCCCCAGGACATCCGCGTCTCCGCGCCCCTCAGCGTCCGTGATTTCCTCCTGCGGGTTAGGCCCCGGCAATTTGAATTGCTCACCCGGATCGAATCTCTCACTTCCACAGAGAATCTCTCTTCCTCAGCCGGACTGGAACTGGCTTCCCTCTGGCAGGAATACAACGATCAGAACACGGCGGAATGGGAAAAAGAGGTCCATGCCATCCTCCTCGGGATGGATTTGCTGATGCTGGCGGAACGGCCTTGCGCAACCCTTTCCGGCGGCGAATCCACCCGTCTCCAACTGGCGGCCCTGCTCCTGGAAAAACCCGACATCCTCATCCTGGACGAACCCACCAACCATCTGGATTCCGAACAACTGCTCTGGTTCGAGGACTGGATGCTGGATTACGGCGGTGCTGTCCTCTATGTATCCCACGACCGGGTTTTCATCGACCGCACCGCCACCAAAATAGCCGAACTGGAGGCCGGAAAGATGGAACTGCGCGCGGGCAACTACCAGAGCTTCGTGCGTGACAGACAGCAGCTTAAGGACCACCAAATGGTGCAATACCGTGAGCGTCAGCGCCTTTTGCGCCAGTTGCGTGACGCCAGCCGGAAAAGGCGGGCTTGGGCCTCGTCCTTTCAGAAGGAAACCCGTGGCGAGGGCGGCGGCTACGTTTTTGAAATGATCTCCAACCCAGCCCGCACCCAAATGCAGCAGGCCCGGCACATCGAAAACCGCATCAAAATGCTCACTGAACGTTATCCAGTGGAAAAGCCGCATCAGGACAAGCTTCGCCACCTTGCTTTCGAAGAGGTCCAGGTGGGCGACAGGGAGCTGATCAGCGTGGCTGGGATGGGCTTTCGCTATCAGGAAAACTGGATATTCCGCAATTTCTACCTCCACCTCTATGGCGCGGAAAAGCTCTGGCTTGCCGGTCCCAACGGCAGCGGCAAGACCACCCTTTTGCGCCTTCTACTGGGTTCTCTGGAGCCTTGCGAGGGAACGATTTCCCGCGCCAACCGCCTGCGGATCGGGTATTATGAACAGGACCTCAGCAAGCTGGACCCCCAGGCTGTGGTGCTGGATTTCCTGAAAACCTCTGGCAAGGAGGAAAGCCAGATACGCACTCTCATGGGCTGCATCGGCCTGAAGACAGACCTGGCCTTTGCCCGGACGGGCAGCCTCTCTTGGGGCGAACGGGCCAAGTTGCAACTACTCATGTTGCTTCTGGGCGAATACAATGTCCTGCTGCTGGATGAGCCCACCAACCACCTGGATATCCGCAGCCGCGAAATGCTGGAGGAATCCCTGAAAAACTTCAGTGGGGCTGTCGTCTTTGTTTCCCACGATCGCGCCTTCATTAACAGGCTTGCCACCCGAAAGGTGGAGCTTGCCAACACTCCGGCCCGAGATCATAACTCCGTGTCGACTTAATAATAAAGAGGTTCTTGCAAACCGGGTGGCTAAATTCCTCCGGGCTGATTTTTGCTTGAACACACGCAGCCACTTGATTACAAAGAGAGCCAAATCTGATTGCCTGCTGCTATATCCTGTCAGCCACACCCTTAACCCTCATGGCCATCCCACTCCCACGCCTCCCGAATAATACTCGCATCAAATGCGGCCATTGTGCGGGAGGCGCGTCTGGGCTTCAGGAAAGGGCCTTAACGGCCGGTAGGCTTCGCTTCCACGCTTCCACACGCTGGACCGAGCGAGGAACAAGCATCGGCGGCAGGCTCCAAGGCCACGTCATCCCGGATGTCACCGAGCTTGCGAGGTGATATCCGGGATCCATAGCGGTATAGAAACTGGATTCCGGGTCAGGCCCGGAATGACGTAGGTTTGGGGCTGAGTGATGGTTTATGGGCTATTTCGCCCGGTTCGGATTTCGGGTCAAGCCTGGAAAGGCGTTGAGAATGGGGGCAGGCAGTAATAAATTGTTAAGGGCAACAATAAGCTGGAAAACGGCTTTGTCCACCCTAATTGAACATCAGCCACAGGACAGGGCTGGAGGCGCAGATTACGTCCGGCGGCCTTACCGGTGTAAATTTATGTTTGGGCGGCTGATCAGATCAGTTTTGACTCTGGGCTCCGCCGGTGGTATCTCCTTCCGTGCTGATGAGTTCCGTGTCCGAGGCGGGTTCGTCGGAGTTTGTTTCCTGGGTGGTTGATTCCTCGTTGGCGTCGGTTTTATCCTGCGGAGGCTGGCAAGCCGCGAGTGTCAGCATTCCGATGAGCAGGGCGGCCAACAGGATGAGGCTGATGATCTTTTGCATGGATCCTCCTATCAGTGATCGTCACATTGATTGGTTAACAAAAAACGGGCATCCTTGTGGACACCCGTTTTTTAAGGACTGCGCTACTAATATCGACTAGTCGATTTAGATAGGGTTTAACTTATTAGTTAACGCCGTTGACAGGGGCTTGCTGTGCCAAGGTGTCAACAATGGGGGCGACAGTAGTGTCAACCACTTCTTCGGTGGTTTCTTCGACAACTTCTTCGGCTTCTTCGGCTTTGCAAGCTGAGAAGGCCAGCATGCCGATGAGCATCATCGCGAGAAGAGCAATAAGAGCCAGTTTTTTCATTTTGATTCCTCCATTCAGTGAAATCCGTATTTTTTGGTTTTGTTTTTTTGAATTCGGTGGCATTTTATAGCCTTACCGGGGCTTTTTGCTGAGAGGGCTGAAGAGCCGCAAAGCCTTTAGCAACCTCTCACACAGTCCTTAGACACTTCTATGTGCTTGCATAATTGTACCCATTCTATATAAGCCGTATTTTTTGGCAAGTTATTTTTTCAAAAGTTCGATTCCAGACCGGCGTGAACCATTCCCGCTGAGAAGTCCGCGAAGCCGTTTTCCCGGTATCCGAGGGCATACTCGATGCTCAGAATTCCCAGCCTGGTGCGCAGTTTGATGCCTAGTCCGGGGGCGAGGAGGTCGGCGCGCAGGCTGTTCTTGTCCCGCGCGAGGAGGCCGTGGTCGTAAAAGAGGTAGATCCGGGCCTGGGAACTGATCAGAAAGCGGAGTTCGAGCGAAGCCCAGCCGAGACGCCAACTACTGAATTCGTCTTCGCGGTAGCCCCGCAGCGAGTTGTAGCCGCCCAGCCGGTAGGTTTCATAAGCCACGGAACTGCTGTCGGCGAGGCTGCGCAGATGAACGCCCAGGGCGCAGGTCCAGCGCGGCGCCAGGCCAATGTATTGGGTGTGGTCAGCCTCTAGGGCGTTGTTCCAGCCGCTTCGCTCGCTTTGGTGCAGGCGGTAGGTGATGTTGGTCTGCATTCCCTTGGAAGGGTTGAAAGCGCGGTCCCGGCTGTCGAGTCGCCAAAAGGCGCCGATGCCGCGGCTGGAGGTGGTTTCCACCAGCAGGCTGTCCTTTGCGGCGGGCACATAGTAGTTAACGCTTTCCACGGCCAGTTCCAGGCCGTAGCGGTGAACGTCGTAATAGGAATAGATATCGGCGCCCACGGCCGATTTGATGAAGCTGTCTTTTTCCTCCTCGCGGGAAAGCCTGAGGTCGCCGGAAAGGGGAAAGACGTTCGGCCCGGATTCGTGGTATGAAAAGCGGAGCAGGCTGGTGAGCGGCAGTTTTCTCCAGTTCAAGGTCAGGGAGCGGTCGCTGCCCCAGAGGTTCAGGAAACCGATGTTGAGGAAGCCGGTGAATTCGTTTTTCGCGCCTACCCGGGTGAAGCCCAAAACGCCTTCCAGAGAGGTCATTTTGCCTTCCTCGATCTTGATCAGCAGGCTGGCGGGGTCCACCGGTTCGATCAAGCAGGCCTCGATGTAGCTTTTGCCCAAAATCCTGTCCTCGGCGGCGCGGATGGCCTCAGGGGTAACCACCTGCCCGGAGCTGAAGCCGGCCAGTTTGATGAGGGTCTGGTCGCGGGTGTATTTGTTGCCCTGGAAGTAGTATTTTTCAGGCTTGAGCGGCTTGCCTTCTTCGATGCCGATGTAGGCGGCGAGGTTTTCGCCCAGGGTCAGGGAATCTAGCCCCACACTGGCAAAGAGGTAGCCGCGGCGGTGATACTCATCTAGAATCCGGTCCATGATGCGCGGCAGTTCGGAAAGCCCGACCTTGCTTTTATCAACAAGCAGGAGCAGTTCACGCAGCTTTGCTTCAGAGAAATAGCGCAGGCCGCGGAAGCGGAGTTCGCAATCCTGTGCCGGCAATACCTCCGTGAGCTTGAAAGCCAGTTCCAAGCTGCTTTCAGAGAGGGGTATCAGTTCCGGATTGGTGATTTTCACGAAAGGATGTCCGTTTGCCTGTAGCCAAGCCTGCATCAGGGCGATGGCGGCGTTGACGTCCGCGGGGGTGTATTCGCTTCCGGCAGCCAGTCCGGAAGCCTTCAGCAATGCGGTCTCGTCGAAGGGAAAATTGGCAGAGAAACTGACCTTGTCCACGCTCAGGGCAGGGGCCAAAACCCAGGCCAGAAGAAGAGCTGCGGCCAACAGGGCGCGTTTCATGGCCGGAAAATCAATCGCGGTCCGCCTTCAGCACGGCCAGGAAGGCTTCCTGCGGCACGGTCACGGAGCCGATTTCCTTCATCTTCTTCTTGCCTTCCTTCTGTTTTTCCAGCAGCTTGCGTTTGCGGCTGACGTCGCCGCCGTAGCATTTTGCCAGCACATCCTTGCGCATGGCGTTGATGGTGCTGCGTGCGATGATGTTGCCTCCGATGGCCGCTTGCAGGGCAATCTTGAAGAGATGGCGCGGGATCACCTCACGCAGGGTTTCGGTTACGCTTTTCCCCCAGTTGTGGGCTTTGTCCTGGTGGCAGATGAAGCTCATGGCGTCCACTTTTTCGCCGTTGATGAGGATGTCCACTTTCACCACTCGGGAGGGGCGGAATTCCTTGAAGGAGTAATCCAGAGAGGCGTAGCCGCGGCTTACGGTTTTCAGCTTGTCGTAAAAATCGAAGATGATCTCGATCAGCGGCATCTCATAATGAAGGGCCACGCGCTTTTCATCGATGTATTGGATGTTTTTCTGGATGCCCCGGCGTTCCTGAGCCAGCTTCATGATGTTGCCGATGAAGTCTGTTGGAACGATGATCTCGGTGTCCATGAAAGGTTCCTCGATGCTTTCGATGAAAGTGGGATCGGGAAAATCGATGGGATTGTTTACCTCGATCTCTTTGCCGTTTTTGAGGGTGATGAGGAAGCGCACGCTCGGCGTGGTCGCAATGATGGGGATATTGTATTCACGCAGGAGGCGTTCTTTCACGATCTCGAGGTGCAGCATGCCCAGAAAGCCGCAGCGGAAGCCGTATCCGAGGGCGCTGGAGTTTTCCTTTTCATAGATCAGGGAGGCGTCGTTGAGCTTGAGCTTGGCAATGGATTCCACCAGGTTTTCATAGTCCTCGCCGTTGATGGGGAAAATGCCGGAATAAACCATTGGCTTCGGTTCCATGAAACCCGGCAAACTCTCTTCGCAGCCGCCTTTGGCCAGGGTGATGGTGTCGCCGACACGAGCGTCCGCCACCTCTTTGATGTTGGCGATGATGTAGCCTGCCTCGCCGGTGTTCAATTGCTGCTGGGGGGAGAATTTCAGGCCCAAGTGGCCGATCTCCTCGATCTCATACTCCCGCTCTGTGGCCAGGAGCTTGATCTTGTCGCCTTTGCTCAGCGAGCCGTCGAAAAGCCGCACCAGCACAACCACGCCGCGGTACATATCGAAATACGAATCGAATATCAAAGCTTTGGGCGGGGCGTCCGGATCGCCTGTTGGCGCGGGAAGCCTTTCACAGACAGCATCCAGCAGCTCGGTGACCCCGGTGCCGGATTTGGCGCTTACCCGCAAAATGTCTTCCGGCAGGCAGCCCATGATTTCGCAGAGGTCGTGTTCCGTGCCTTCGATGTCAGCCTTGGGCAGGTCGATCTTGTTCAGCGCGGGCAGGATTTCCAAATCGTTGTCTAGCGCCAGATAGAGGTTGCTCATCGTCTGGGCCTCGATGCCCTGGGAGGCGTCCACCAGCAGGATGGCGCCTTCGCAGGAGGCCAGCGCGCGCGATACCTCGTAGGAGAAATCCACGTGTCCGGGTGTGTCGATGAGGTTCAAAACATAGTCCCGGCCCTTGCAGCTGTGGACCATCCGCACCGCGTGGCTTTTGATGGTGATGCCTTTTTCGCGCTCGAGGTCCATACTGTCGAGCAACTGCGCCACATCCACCTTGCCCACCACGTTGGTGCTTTCAAGAAAGCGGTCCGCCAGGGTGGATTTCCCATGGTCGATGTGCGCTATGATGCAAAAGTTGCGTATATATTCCTGTTTCATGTTCATCCTAAGCTGTTTCACAACCGCCTTGTTTTCAGGGAATTGTGCCAAGGCGGCATATTCTTACCCAGAATTGGCGGTGTTCACTTTTGTCAACAATTTAATGCCCGCCCACATCCATCCGTTTTTTCAGATGGGGTGTTATCAAATGGTTTTCACCGCCCATAATCCTGTGGATTGGTTGATCTTACGCCAGGGATGGCACCCGTCACCTCACTACAGGGGCTGGATGTCCCTGTATCCAGTGCCAAAGCGAAGGTCCAGAAGTTGGCCTAGGCTTTCCCAGGCTGGCCGTTCCCGGCTGAAAAGGATGAAGATCGGGTTCAACCACTTGGGATATTCTGTCGCCCTGTAGCTGAAGCGACCAATCCGTAAGCGGGCCACTGCCTTGTCGATGTGGATTCCTGTTTCCACCTTGGCGGGGTTGGGGAAATACATTTGCCAACCGGATTCCTTGTTCTCCACGCTGAGATGCCGGGAATAATCCCAATACCGCAAATCTTCCCTCCCCGCCTCCACGCTCTGCCAGCGTTTCTGGTCGATGGGAACATGTATCCGGCAATTTTCCAGCTTGCCGCCGGGTGCGAAAAAGCCCATCAGCGGAAAACTCTCATAACAGGCAAAACCCGTTCCGGAAACCACTTCCGTGGTGGCGACGAGCAAAGGCAGCCCCGGCAGCGTGAGGTAATATTGTCGGAACCGCATCCCCCTGAACAGTTTGTAGTTATCTATCCTGGTATCAAACGCCAAGCCCCGCCAGGTATTGCCGTGCTGATCCTTCACCTCGGCGATGCCGAGGCTGTGTTTTTCCTTGCTGAGTTCAGCCAGAGAAATTCCGCCCGGCCGCACGTGAAAGCCTCCGGGATAGGGATTATAGAAGGATTTGGCATAAAACTGCGGCCAGGCTTGGTCCAGCCACTCAGATTCCCCGGTTTCCAGAGAAAGCAGCACCGGTAAGGTTGAATCGATGGCTGCGCCCAGTTTCAGGAATCCGTTGTCCACACTCAGCCAGGTTTCTTCTTTACGGAAATTGATCCCTCCGTCCGGCTGCAGGAGAGTTTGCTTCCTGAGAAGACGGTACAGCGGAAGGCTGGCATCACAACACAACTCCACCAGAGGCGTGTCCGGAAGTTCCACATCCTTCCAGTTCACACCCCGCTGGCCGGAACCGGGCTCCAGCAGTTGCGGCTCTCCGGATTTTCCTCCCTGCGCGCTAAGTTGAAACGAGCCGGTCAGATCGCGGTCCTGGCGCCAAATCAATTCCGCATTTACGGGGCCGGAAACAACTGGGTTTCCCTGGTTGACCCGCAGTTCCAGACTGGGATGTGCCGCGTCAACCGGGACATAGACTCCCCGGGTGTAATCGAGCAGTTGAAAGGCGTTCTGGAACTGGTTCAGAAAGACCTGGATGGGTTTACTTTCCGGTGTGCCAGCCTGGAGCATGGCATCGAGATCAAAGTCCCAGGCTAGATGCCAACTTTTCAATTTCACTTTTAGGGCTGGGTCCCAAACGATGCCTGTGGTGTCACCTTCCTGGCCGCAAAAGATGAAATTGCCGGTCACGGCGGTTTCAGGCAGCCATTCCAGTTCAGCCTCTATCTGGTCACGCTCCAGACTGTGCAATTCACCCTCGTGTTCGTATGTGATCAAGCTGCTGTAAGGCATCAACCGCAGGCGCAGAGTGGTTTTGGCGTTTTCCGGAAGGCTGATTGCCCGGGTTCGCAAATCCAGCATCCCGGAGGGATAGAGCCTGTAAATGAGGGCGAATTCCACGCCGGGAAAATCCTGGCTGCGATAGCTTAGTGTGAGCTGGTTCGCGCCGCCGAGGTCCTTGAAAACCGCGTCAAAGGGGTCAAGATGCTCGAACTCTTCGGAAAAAGGCTCGCCCAACATGGGTTCGGAAAGATAGCAATAATCGCCGAAAACCTTGGAGAAGCTAGCGCGGTTCTTATCCCCTCTGGTCTGCACAATGAGGGCATACGGACCGTTGATGAGGGCGTGGTAATGCTCCAGGGTTTTCTGGTCACGCGCCTCAAAGGTCCTCAGAATTGCCTCGCAGCGTTTTTCAAAGGTCACTTCGCCTCCGGATTCCGGACTGGCGGTCACTCGCGCCATTGGGGTCCAGAGGCAGCCGCGGGACAAGCTGATGCTTAGGGGAATGCTTGATCTGGCCTGGGGTGCGAGGCTGATCTGATGCCTGTTCTCAAGCAGGGTCACAGGCTCCTGGGGCAGGAACTCTATTTCAAACTCGGCATTCGTTTCAAAATGATTCTGAACGTTGAGCTGGAGTTTGTATTCCCGGTTGGGAATGAACAACATGGTTTCCTTTAAGAAGGAAAGGGAGAGCGGATACTGGGTTTTAAGCCCGGTTTTCATTTCCACGTTTTGTCCATCCAGGTTCAGCAGCGCCCGAACACCCGGCTGGGTCTGCCATTCGCCGTCGCCAGGCTGGGGCGCCGAAAGGCTGAATCCCGCTTCCCAGACGGCCTGTTCCCCAAGCTGGAAACCGTGGCTGGCGCTGAAGGCCACATTGGCGTCGTTCAAGCCCTCGATCCGCACCGGAATTGGCTTGCCGGAGCGGTTGGTGAATCTGTAGCTGACCCTGTGTTCACTCCCGAAAACGGGCCGGGCTTCATCCACAAGGCATTCCACCTCGATCTCGTTTGTGGCAAAGGCGGCGATGCCCCGCCCTGTTTTTTCAAAGCTGACGGTAAGCTTGCGCCCCTCTTTTTCCCACAGGTAATCATAGTAATCAAAGCCCCGTTCCTCCCTGCCGTCTGGCGTCACTTCAAGCTCCCGCTTCAGATCGTCATACCAGTGGAAATGTTCGAAATGAGGCCGGAAAAACGGGCTGTTCAGAATCCCAGGCAGAAAGTTCATCAGATGGGTGACCTGGCTTTCCATCCTTTCCCAGAAGAAGCCGCATTTTTTGTAGAGCGGAACGGCCTTGGTGTTGCCCGGCCAGGTGAATAGGTCGAGGCGCTGATATCCCAGTTCCGCGGAACGTTCCACGCATTTTCTCATCAGGGCTTTGCCAATTCCCTTGCCGTGCCAGGCCGGGTCCACCGAAATCAGCTCCACATAAGCCACACCCTCTTCCAAAGAGTATTTGGAGAGCTTGACATAGCCGATAACCTCCTCGCCGGCCAGCGCCAGCCAAAGGTTCAGATAGGCCGAATCACGCTCCTTTTGCAGAACTCTGGCCTCGCTACTGTTCCAAATCCGGCCGTTCCAGCCTTCGCTGCTGCGGTTCCACATCGCGGCAACGGCTTTGGCAAAGCGGGGTTCGTATTCGGTGTATTCCACTTGGGCCATTTTTCCTCCAATCCGGATGGATTTAATCCCTAATCGCGCCTCAAAGGATTATGTCAAGCAAAAGCTGGAATGCGGGCATTCAGCCGATTCCCGGTTCATAAGGCAATCAGATTTCCAGACCTGTCTCCAGCCTGATGAAGCTGCGGTGGGCGTCAAAGGCGATGGGCGGAAGTTCTTGCAGGGGAAAGAACTCGGCCTCCTCGGCGTCATCACCGGCCTGCAGGCTTCCCCCCGTCACCCGCATCCGGAAACCGAGGCTCAGAACGCGTTCGTAGATGGGGCTGTAGCCATAGAACCACGATATGAAGCGCTCGACCTCTCCCTCCAGTCCGGTTTCTTCCTTCAGTTCAGCCACGGCGTTCTCCTCCGGGGATAAAAATATCTCCATGTAACCGCTGGGCAGCGCCCACATTCCCGCGCTGGGAGCGAATTTACGCTTCACCAAAAGGAGTTCCCCCGCCGGGTTGAGCACCAAAACGGCCACCGCGGGGATGGGATTCTTGTAATGCACCCGGCCGCAATCTTCGCAAACCAGGCGGGTTTTGCCTTCGTGATCCTCTTTTGGAACAAGCGGGCTTCCGCAGCCCTGGCAGAACTTCACTTCGGGGTATTGGGGTTTTTCACGTTCAAGCATAATACCATTATGTCCATCCGCTCCAGCCTGTCAACCCCTTTGTGCACGGAATCCGCGTAACGCTCCAAAGCCTGGCGGGTTACCGGTTCATGGCTTTCTGGTTGGGCATCCGCGGCTGCTTGATCTAAAAGAGAGCTATACCTGCCAACCCGCCGCAAGGTCCTGTCTACCGCACCCTTAACGCCCGTTTACATCCCCCTCCCATGCCTCCCGTATAATACCCGCATCAAGTGCGGCCATTGTGCGGGAGGCGCATCCGGGAGACGGGAAAGGGCCTTAACGGCCAGAGGATATCGCTTCGTTTATTCGCGGAGAGCCTGGCGCTGGGATGACGGCAGTAGCGCCCGACTCATTTGAACACCGACCCTGTATTTCGCAAGGCCATGCTGGTCGAACAACAGGTCCAACTCCTTGCAAGGAAATGCTTTGACGGTATTCGTGACATATTCCGGATCAGAAATGGTTCACGGTATTGATGCCGTAATGATGGAGAAAACAGGGACTATGGCATAAAAATAGCTTTACAAAAAAATGGATGCGTATTTATTTGGTTCGATGTGTTAACTGTGAGTTTTGATATATTGTTGGTATCCTTCGCGCTGGTTTTTCCGGCGAGGTTGCCGTAATAAGTAAGCTGATCAACCATAACACCAAGACAAAGGTAAAAAGGAGATGATCGAATGAAAAGTTGTGTCGTCTTGCCGGTTCGGCTGGCGGTTTTTACCCTTGGGAGCGTTTAGTGCTGATTCGCAGTGTTGTGTTTGCAAGATCAGAGCCACGTCCTGAACGGCTGTTCCCGTCATTTGGAGTTCTCTCCAATACAGGGGCTTGTCACGCTTTTCATTATCCGCAAAATCTTTTCCAAACAAGGAATCTTCAACAAACCAAAGCTATCACTTCAATTCAGGTTTCCAATCCAACATTCGGGCAAGGTTCAAACTATCGGTCCCGAATCATTACTACCCTGTCAACCCGTTTAACAGTATCTACAACAAGGAGATGAGATGAAAAAACTGCTTCTCTCAGGCTTGCTCCTGCTTCTGGTGGTGTTTGCCTTTGCCGATGCCTACACCATCGGCGACGGAACCAGCACCCAGAACTATATTCCGTTCTATGGATTTTACAACTACAACTGGAGCAAGGTTATTTACACCCAGGCAGAAATCAACACTGCCGGACTAACCAACGGGGAAAACATCATCGGCATTGGTTTCTACGTTGGCAACACGCCCAGCAACTACACCATGCTGGACCAGCGTGTGTTCGTTCGGCATACCGATGCCACTGCCTATGAGACGACTGATGTCGGGTACCCTGATAACACACAGTTTCAGCAGGTGTTCCAGGGCGACCTGACCTTCGACGGCGGAGGCTGGCACTACATCGTGTTCAGCGCCCCCTTCGCCTGGAACGGCACCCAGAACGTTGAGTTCCTTTTTGAGAACTGGGATGGCACTTATTTGTCAGGTTATCCCAACTACCGCTATACCAGCACCACGCCTAATTACACCGGCGTTTACAAGCAACAGGACGCCAGTTTTCCAGCTGTGGACGGCACCAGGACCTACAACCGGCCCAACATCCAGCTGATCACACCTACTACCACGGCACCCGACCCCGCAGTGGTGGTTTCTCCCTTGAACGGTGCAACCCTTGTTTCACCCAGCGCAACCCTGAACTGGATGCCGGGCAACATCTGGCCGGACGGCTACTATTTCTTTCTCGGGACCGATCCCGCGGCTACTAACATCGTCAACAATGAAAACCTGGGTAACGTGCTCACTTATGACCCGACCCCGGATTTGAACCTGGACACCACTTATTATTGGAAAGTGGTTCCTTTCAACACCTACGGTAACGCGGCTGACTGCCCCATCTGGAGTTTCACCACCCACGGCGCGCCCGATATCGAAACGCTGCCATACACCCAAAACTGGGATCAGGTGACCGCTCCGGAGCTGCCCTTCGACTGGACGAGAATCGTCCAATCCACCTCCACCAGCGCTTTTGTGGGTACCTACTCCTCCACTACCTACGCCCACAGCCAGCCAAACTGCGCGCGCCTCTACAATCCCAGCGACGCAGACGCCACGCTGATCCTGGTGGGTCCGCCCTTGGCCACGACCCTGCCGGTCAACGAGGTGCGGGTGAAATTCTGGGCCCGGGCTGGCAGTTCAAACTATCCGCTTTCACTTGGCGTGATCAGCGATCCCACTGACGCTGCCACCTACACCGAAGTGCACGCGCTCACCATGTCCAACACTCTCACAGAGTACATCTTCGACATGACTACCTACACGGGAACAGGCACGCACATCGCTTTCAAGCACGGTCTTGGCGGCACCGGACGCTCGCATTACATTGACGACATCACGTTCGAACAGATCGCTCCCAACGACCTGGGCTGCGACGCTTTGAGCGGCAACCAGACCCCCAACGTAAACACAGCGGTTACCTACAGTGCCACCGTGCACAACTGGGGAACCGCAGCGCAGAGCAACTACACCGTCAAGCTGTTCAACAGCGATAACGTGGAACTTGCCTCGACCCCCGGTGTTGCCGTGGATCCCGGAATGACAATTGACATTCCGCTGACCTGGACGCCCACCGCTGAAGGAGAAGTGGTTCTTTATGCCAAGGTGTTCCTCACCGGCGACATCAACCCCGCCAATGACCAAAGCCCGAACCTGACCGTGAGCGTTCAGTCCGCTGGCTCCCAAGTGGTCAACATCGGCGACGGCACAAGCACCAACTCCGATACCGGTGCGCCCACACCTTACGGAACATATTACAGGAACTTCCACCAGCAGTATCTCTTTACCGCGGCGGAAATTCTGGCCAACGGCGGTGCTCCCGGACTGATCACCGCGCTGAGCTTTAACGTGGCGAACGTGAACGCCTGCTCGGCGATGCCGAACTATACCATCAAACTTAAACATACCGACCAGACCGCTCTCACCACAACCTTCGAGGTGGGGGATTACACCCAGGTCTGGTTCCAAAACGAATACCAGCCCGTTAACGGATGGAACGTGCACACCCTCAGCACCCCCTTCGTCTGGAACGGAACGCAGAACCTGCTGGTGGACATCGTCACCACCATGATAACGGGCTCTTACACCCGCAACGCCTCGGTCTATTACACCCCCACCACTGGCACCAACACCAGCCTCCGCTATCAGAGCGACAGCACTGACGCGTCATCCTCCACCACTGGCACCACCTCCGTGAACCGTGCTAATATCCGCCTATTCATGAACATAGTTGGAATGGCATCCCTTAACGGGAACGTAAGTTCCGGCGGCAACCCCGTCGCGGACGCGAGTGTGGTGATCACGGGCACAATCCACTCCACGCTTACAGATGCCCTGGGCAACTACAGCTTCCCCTTCGTGGAGCCGGGCACATACAATGTCACGGCCAGCAAGCTGGGTTATGAAAGCCTGACCCTGCCGGTCACCCTGGTTGCGGACGAAACCACCACCCTGAATTTCGTGCTCACGCCTTCCTCCTCCGTGAACGTGACCGGATTCGTGGTGGGCAGCGACCAACCCACAGTGGGCCTGGCCGAAGCAACTGTCTCGCTGACCGGGATAGTGGATTACTCTGCCACCACCGACGCCACCGGGCATTTCACCATCCCCGGCGTGCTTTCCGGCAACACCTATGACTATATCGTGATTAAAGAAGGATACCAGAACCTGACCGGCTCGATAACAGTTGGCGCAACCGCTTACGACATGGGAACGCTGATTCTGCCCGAGATAGCCTTCCCTCCTTCCCAGGTGGTTGCCACCGAAAATATCGCCCAGACCCAGGTTGACCTGATCTGGCACAGCCCCGTTCCTGCTCCGCCCTATGATGATTTCGAGCTCAACGACGGCGGCTGGGTGCCGTCATCCAACTGGTCCGATCCTTTGGGAGACTGGGAATGGACAAACACCTACGACGTCAATAACTACGACCCCTCCGGTAGCACCTCTTCACAGATTCCGCCTCCGACGGCTTATTCCGGAACCGGTTTGTGGGGCACCGTGATCTATGGACCCTACAGCAACTGCAGCGGCTGGTCCTACCTGAAGAAAACCTTCAACCTCAGCGGGGTCAGCAACCCTGTCCTGAACCTCTGGCACTACATGGACGGCTTCAACACCTGGGATTACGGTTTGATCAAGGTGAACGGCAACACAGTCTGGGGCAGCAGCGCAGCTGCGGTGTTCATGCCCTGGCAGGAGATAACGGTAAGCCTTGCCAACTATGCAAACCAGGCAAACGTGGAAGTAAGCTTCGAATGGTATGCCACCAGCGTGGTGAACTATGCCGGCTGGTACATAGATGATGTCTATGTGGGGCCAGCCCGAACCAGTGGCGAGAGCGTCATATCTGCCATCGAACCCGCGGATTTGCGCGGTTTGGATGAATTTGAAGCCGCGACCCTCGAGGAATTGGCCAACCTCAATGCCAGCCCTGCTTACGTAGTGCGCGATTCAAAACCCCAACCCAATGCCCAAAGCCGTGTCCTCACCGGCTACAAGGTCTGGCGCCTGCTGGCGATCAACGAAGGCGACGAGACGCAATGGACATCTCTGACCCCGGCCAGCATCGCCGACACCACCTTTGTGGACACTGCCTGGTCTCCGCTGCCCTCCGGTGTTTACAAATATGCCGTGAAGGCCGTTTACACCAATGACGTGCTTTCTGGCGCGGCTTTCTCCAACGAGATCCACAAAGGCATGATGGGCACCCTGAGCGGTACCGTTACCGAATTCGGCACCAACGTCCCGATCGCCGGCGCCACCATCACAGCGGGCGACTACTCCGGTACCTCCGGCCCCGACGGCAGCTATGCCTTCCTGGCCTACCAGGGCACCTACGACGTGACCTGTTCCAAACAAGGTTACCAATCCTCCACCGTCACCGGTGTGAACATCGTGGGAACCCAGACCACCACGCAGAACTTCGTGCTCACCGAGATTACCCTTCCGCCCGGAGGCGTGACCGCGGTTGAAGCAGGCCCTGACGTGAACGTGACCTGGAGCGAACCCGGCACCGCCGGCGGAGAATGGATCCAATACTCCACAGTGGATGCAAATAACAGCATCGGCCTAACCAACGGCGGAGAATTCGCCGTTGCCATCCGCTTCCCGCCATCAGCGCTTCAGGATTACGTGGGCATGAGCCTGCGAGCCATCAAATTCTGGCCCGGCGACCCCGCCACCTACACCCTCAAGGTCTGGACCGGCGGAACCGCCAGCGCGCCAGCGGTTGAAGCCACCAGCCAACCCGTCACGGTGGATACCTATGACGCCTGGATGACAGTGAACCTCAACAACCCCGTGGGCATCACCGGCAACGAAGAACTCTGGTTTGGCTACAACATAGTCCACACCTCAGGTTACCCCGCGGGCTGCGATCCGGGCCCTGCCATTGACGGCTTCGGCAATATGATCTACAGTAGCGGCTCCTGGACCACCCTGCTGACCCTGGCCAGCTCACTCAACTACAACTGGAGCATCCAGGGTTATGTGGGATACTCGTATCCCAATATCGCTCCGATGATTTCACCGGTTGTGGTGGAAACCACAGGCCAGCCCGTGAATGCCGGCTTCTTCAGCCTCAAGACCGACACCCCGCGCCCGGTTGTCCAAACCGTGCCCGAAAAAGCAATCAGGCCCGACAGACCAGCTGATCGCGGCAACCGCGTCCTCAACGGCTACAAGGTCTGGCGCCTGCAGCAGGGCCAGGAAAGCAACGAAACTTCCTGGATCCAGCTCACTCAGGATGTCATCACCGCCACAGCCTGGCAGGATAACGGCTGGAACGGTCTGCCCGACGGGACCTACAAATGGGCCGTGAAGGCCGTTTACACCGGCAACGCGATGTCGGTGCCCGCCTTCTCCAACCCGCTTACCAAGATCACCGAAATCGGCACCATCGCCGGTATCGTCCGTACCCAGCAGAACGCCCCCATCATGGGCGCCACTGTCACTTGCGGCGACGTCACCGCCACCACCAACGCCTCCGGAGCCTACAGCATGCAGGTGGTTGCCGGAACCCACAGTGTGACCGCGTCCGCCGCCGGCTATGCTCCAAG
>JAAYWB010000057.1 GCA_012516855.1 Candidatus Cloacimonadota bacterium | reverse complement strand
TTTATGAACGGGACAGGTGGAATCTCGAACCCGGCGACAAACGCTACATTGTCCGCGCCACCAGCGTGATTGCCTTTGTGGTGGGCTCTGAGCCGCTCACCACCGCGGGATACCATATCGCTGCTTCCCACATCGACAGCCCCGGCCTCAAGCTCAAGCCGGAAAGCGTGAGAACCGAAAACGGCGTGACCCGCATGGCCGTTGAGGTTTACGGTGGGCCCATCCTCAGCACCTGGACAGACCGCGATCTGGGCATCGCCGGACAGGTGGCGGTGAAGCTGGATGACGGAACGACTGGCCTGAAAACGGTGGACCTGAAAACCACGGCCGCCGTTATCCCCAACGCCGCCATCCACCTTAACCGTGAGGTGAACAAAGGTTTTAAATACAATCCGCAGACCCATTTGCAGGCCATCCTCAGCTCCACTTCCACCAGCGCCGATCCTCTTAAAGAAGCGGTGGCCGCCGCCATCGGCATCGATCAGGAGCTTATCCTGGACATGGAGCTTTTCCTTTATGACCGCGCCAAAGCGGGAACCGGCGGCCTGGACAACAGCCTGATCTTCAGCGGCCGGCTGGACAACCTGGGCATGAGCCATGCCATCCTCAGCGCCATCCGCGGCACAGAAAAACCTCGCCTCACCTGTGTGGCAGCCCTCTTCGACCACGAGGAGATCGGCTCCACCACCCTTCAGGGCGCGGATTCATCCCTTTTGGCCAACACGCTGGAACGCATCGCCCTGGCCCGGGGCCTGGACCGCGAGGAGTATTTGATCTCGCTCGACCGCTCTTTCCTGGTGAGCGCGGACATGGCCCATGCCTACCATCCCGGCTATCCGGAGAAATATGACCCCAAAACCTCGCCGGCGATGAACGGCGGGCCCGCGATCAAATGGAATGCCAGCCATAAATACACCACCACCGTTGCCAGCAGCACGGTCTTCGCGCAGAACGCCAAAGCCGCGGGCGTGAACTGCCAGAAGTTCATGATGCACAGCGACTTGCTCTGCGGCAGCACCGTGGGCTCGATGCTCGCGGCGAAACTGGGGATCAGCACCGTGGACGTCGGCAACCCGCTCTGGGCCATGCACTCGATCCGCGAAACCGCTGGCGTGAACGACCATCTGGATATGATCAAGGTCCTTTCCCACTATTATCATTAATATAAAATAAGATAGGAGTGCCTCATGGCAGTATTCAAACCCTTCCGGGCCCTGCGTCCGGTACCCAAATACGCGGCGGACATAGCTTCGCTGCCCTATGATGTGATGGATTCGGACGAAGCCCGGATCGAGGTTAAGAAGCACCCGCTCAGCTATATCCACGTGGAGAAGCCGGAGGTTGACCTGCCGGTCGGCACCGATCTTTACGATCCCGCGGTTTACGCCAAAGCGAAGGAGAACCTAGACAACTACAGCCGCCAGGGCTACATGATGCAGGATCCCAAGCCTTATTTCTACATTTACCGCCAAACCATGGACGGCCGCGAGCAGAACGGCCTGGTGGGCCTCGCCTCGGTTGATGAATACATGGACGGCAAGATCAAGAAGCACGAATTTACCCGCGCCGACAAAGAAGCGGACCGCATCCGCCACGTTGACACCTGCGATGCCCACCCTTCACCGGTCTTTTTCACCTACCGTCACCAGGATGCCATCGACACTGTGGTGGAGAAAGTTAAACAGGCCAAAGACCCTGTTTACGACTTCGTTTCCGACGACGGCATCGGCCATTCGCTCTGGCTGGTGGATGAGCCTGCCGACATCGCCGCCATCCAAGACGCTTTTGCCAAAATGGATTGCCTCTATGTGGCTGACGGGCATCACCGCACCGCCAGCGCGGCCAAGGTGGGCCTTCTGCGCCGGGAAAAATATCCGGACTACACCGGAGAAGAAGAGTTCAATTTCTTCATGACCGTGATCTTCCCAGACAACCAGCTTAAGATATTTGATTACAACCGCGTGGTGAAAGACCTGAACGGCCATTCCAAAGAGGAGTTCCTGAAGCTGGTGGAAGAAAAATTCGAAATCACCCCCATAAAGGAAGCGGGCAATTTCCACCCCGGCAAGACCCACGAAATCGGTATGTATCTGGACCGCTGCTGGTATCGCCTGGTTCCCAAAGCTGGCACCTGGGACGCCGCCAATCCGGTGGCCTCGCTGGACGTTTCCATTTTGCAGGACAATTTGCTGCATCCCATTTTGGGCATCGGCGATCCCCGCCGGGACACCCGGATCGACTTTGTGGGCGGCATCCGCGGCCTCGATGAACTGGTCCGCCGCGTGGACAGCGGCAGGGAAGTGGTGGCTTTCGCCATGTATCCCACCTCCATGGACGAACTTCTGAGCATCGCCGACGCGGGCATGATCATGCCTCCCAAATCCACCTGGTTCGAGCCCAAACTGCGTTCGGGACTTTTCATCCATCCCCTTACGTGAGCAAATACTTCATCGAAAGCCTGGGCTGTGCAAAAAACCTGGTGGATAGTGAGGTTTTCGCCGCCATCCTGGAAAGGGCGGGTTACGAAGCTGCCGATTATCCCGAAGAGGCTGATCTGGTGCTGGTGAACACCTGCTCTTTCCTGGTGGATTCGCTGCGGGAACTGGACCTGGTGCTGAGCGACCTGGCCTCTCTGAAACAGGAGGGGCAGTTCGACCGGCTGCTGGTGACAGGCTGTTTGATGAACCGCGGGCTGGAGGATTTCCAAAGCCTCTTTCCCGAAGTGGACGCCTGGATCGGATTGAAGGACTTCGCGGCGCTGGAACGCTGGCTGCGCCTGGAGCCAGTTTCCGACCTGCCCAGAACCGCCATCCAGGGCGGATTTCACCGCTATCTGCGCATCAGCGACGGCTGCTCGAACCATTGCAGCTACTGTGCCATTCCCTCCATCCGCGGAAGCATGGCCAGCGTTCCCATCGAAGAACTGGTGCGGGAAGCGGAGGCTTTGGTGGCGAATGCCGAAGAAGGCTGGTGGGAACTGGTGGTGATCGCCCAGGACACTGCGAATTACGGACTGGACATCTACGAACGCAAAGCCTTGCCGGAACTGCTGGAGAAGCTCTGCGCCCTGCCGCAGTATAGCTGGGTCCGTGTGATGTACATGCATCCGGACCACTTTGAGACCGCCTGGCTGGAACTCTGGAAACGCCAGCCCAAGCTGCTGCCTTATTTCGAAATCCCCGTCCAGCACAGCGAAGACCGCATCCTGAAAGCCATGAACCGCAAAAAGGGGCGCCGCGAGTTGGAAGGGCTTTTCGGTACAATTCTGCAAGAACTGCCCCAGGCTGTGCTTCGCACCACCGTGATGAGCGGCTTTCCCGGCGAGACCAGGGCTGAAGCCCTGGCTCTTAAAAAGTTTGTGGCCGGAATTCCCTTTCTTCACCTTGGCGTGTTCAGCTATTCCCGTGAGGCAGGCACCCCGGCCTTTTCGCTGGAAGGGCAGGTTCCGCCCAGAACCGCGGAGAGGAGGATGAACGCTTTGCTGGCCTTGCAGGCGAACCGTCGTGAAGAGCTTCTGGAAAGATACGTGGGCCAGAGCGTGGAAATGCTGGTGGAGGAAGCGGAAGGCGAAAACGAAGGGGACGCCTGGATCGGCCGGGCCTGGTTTCAAGCGCCGGAGGTGGATGGCGTCACCTACATCGAAGGCAGCGGCCTGCAGCCTGGCCAGATAATCCGCGCAGAGGTCACCAACACCGTGGACCCCGACCTTTTTGCAGCAGTTTACCCAAAGGAGAATGAACAATGAAAGTAGCCCTCACCGGCATCAAGCCGACCGGTATCCCCCACATAGGCAATTACTTGGGCGCCATCCGCCCGGCTCTGGAACTTTCGCGAAGTTGTGAAGCGCGCTATTTCATCGCCGACTATCACGCCCTCAATGCCTGCAAGGACCCCGCCGCCATCCGCGCCATGACTCTGGAAATCGCGGCTGCTTGGCTGGCTTCGGGACTTGATCCGGACAAGGTGCTGTTCTACAAGCAATCCCTTGTGCCCCAGACCTTTGAGCTGCTGACCATTCTGCTGGCTTTCACACCCAAGGGCCTGATGAACCGCGCCCACGCCTACAAAGCCATCCTCCAGGAGAATGCCGCCAGCGGACGCGATCCCGACGACGGAGTGAACATGGGGCTCTTTACCTATCCCGTGCTGATGGCGGCCGACATCCTACTCTTCGACACCGACCTGGTGCCGGTGGGAAATGACCAGTTCCAGCACGTGGAAATGGCCGTGGATATAGCCCAGAGCTTCAATTTCACCTATGGACAGGAGTGTCTGCGCCTGCCTCAGCCCGTCGCCACCGAGCACAGCAAAACCCTGTTGGGGCTTGACGGGCGCAAGATGTCCAAAAGCTACGGCAACACCATTCCCATGTTCGCTTCCGAAAAGGAACTGCGCAAGCTGGTGATGCGCATCGTGACCAATTCCCAGGGAGTGGAAGAGCCCAAGGACCCCGAAACCTGCACAGTCTTTGCCCTGTACCGCAATTTCGCCAGCCCGGAGCAGGTGGAAAGCCTGCGCCAGCGCTATCTGGCCGGAGGCATGGGCTGGGGGCATGCCAAGCAGGAACTGTTTGAAGTGATGAACGTTGCCCTCACACCCCTGCGCGAGCGCTACCTCGAACTGATGTCCGAGCCCGAAAAGATCACCGCCATTCTGGAAGCCGGCTCAGCCAAGGCCAGGGAACTCGCCGCCGCCAAGATCAGGCAGTTGCGCTCCGTCATCGGGATGGATTGAACTTATTGCTCCACAATGAGATGCTTAGCCGGGGCGACTGCTGCCCCGGTTTTTTTGAAAGCCTTGTCGGGAGTCCTCTGGCCGTTAAGGCCCTGACCTGTGTCCCGGATGCGCCTCCCGCATGATGGCCGTATTTGGTGCGAGTATTTGGCGAGTGGCATGGGAGAGGGATGGCCTCAAGCGCTCAGGGCCTGACTGGCAGGACAGCGCGGCGGGTATATCTGGCTCTCTTTGAAAGGGATCCGAAAAAAGACGGCCTTAGGCAGGCCGTCCGGGATTATGAATGAGGAGATGGATGGGAATTGTTTATTTCAAGATCATTGAAGCTGATTTTCTGCCACCTTTGTTGCAGATGAGCGTTATATCGATCTTGTCATTCTTTTTCAGGTTGGGGATTTTGTAGATGTACTCTCCGCCGGTGGTTGAATCCTGCGCGCTGGCCACCTGGGAGATGATCATAGTGCCGTTGTGCCGGATTTCAATGCTTTGGATGAAGTGGCCCTGAGGGTTCTTGACACTGTGGTCGAAGCTTAGTTTCAGGGTTTGGGTGGCAGCGGTGTATGAGGCCTGTAACTCGGTTGCGGCGTGGCCGAAAGCACCGAAACTGAGGGCAAGAAGGACAAAGATAAAGAGGAGGTTTTTCATTATAATGATCTCCTTATAAGGTTCTGAATAGTGTTTGTTTTGAAGATGGAAGGGCCTGGCTGGCAATCAGCCTGGGCCAGGCCGTTCCAGTATGTATCATTCTATTTAACTCCATAGGTTATACCTGGTTGGAGGCGTTATCCTGCATTAGTTTTTGTTTTGCGCCGCGGCGTGGGCGAAAAGCTCGTCCATGGAGCGGAACCTGTTCAAAAGAGCCACGGCTTCCAGGAACTGCCTGTCCAGCTGGATGGTGGTTTTATAAGCCTCGAGGTCTCCATAAACGGTGCGCAGCAGTTCACTTTTGAGCACAGTGCGGATGTAGGTGCGGGTGCTGTCCAGATCAGCTTCGGTGTATTTGATGTCGTGAGCTGAGGCGTAGGTCAGGAAGCGGTTCATAAGGGCGTCATCCACCACGAAGTTGCGGTCGATGCTGTGGTCTTTCTCCACCATGTAATCCACCGCGAAATTGAAGAAGGTGTTGTGGCGGCGGAGTTCCATGGCGAGATTGGTCATGGGCTCACCCTGGATCTCGATATCGGGGGTGATGCCTCCTCCGCCATAAACTTCGCGGTTCTTCACTGTTTTATAGATCTGCTTGAGGTTGAGTTCCTCCTCGGCGGTGATGTCCGAGGTGGATATCTCTTTGCCCAGCAGGATCTTGTCGTTGCTCTTCTTGTGGATGCAGCGGCCGGATTTGATATAGTAGTAGGCGGTTGTGATCTTGATGCCGTTGCCGTTGATGAGCGGAATCAGCTGCTGCACGCTGCCTTTGCCGAAGGTGGTTTTTCCCACCACGAGGCCTTTGTCCCAATCCTGCAGGGAACCAGCGAAGATTTCGGAGGCGCTGGCGGAGGCTTCGTTCACCAGAACGATGATGGGATAATCGCGTGTCCTGGTGGCATTTCTGGTAAAGTACTGGCGATTGGCTGAGGGCATGCGGCCCTTGGTTTCCACCACCAGTTTGTTGGCGCCAATGAACTCGTTGACCGTTTCCACCGCCTGGTCGAGCAGCCCGCCGGGATTCCAGCGCAGATCTATGATGAGTCCATTTATGCCTTCAGCCTCAAGGGCGGCCAGCGCGGTGCGCAGCTCCTGGGATGTGTTTTCATTGAACTGGCTTAGCCGCAGATAGCCGGCGCCGTTATCGAGCTTGAAGCTGTAGGGCACGCTCTTGATCTTGATGGTCTCGCGGGTGATGCGGAATTCCAGAGGCTTGGCCACGCCGGGACGGCTGATGGTGATGGTCACGTTCGTGCCCACTTCACCGCGCATGTATTTTATTGCCTCGTCGGTGGTTACGCCCACGATGTTCTTGTCGTCCACGCGGATGATCTTGTCACCAGCGGTGATGCCCATCTTGTAGGCGGGGGTGCCCTCGATGGGTGAAATTACGGTAACGTAGTCGCCGATTTTATCGATTTGGATGCCAAGTCCGCCGAAGGAGCCTTTGGTGGAGGTGGTGAAGTCTTCATACTCGCTTTTGGTGAAATAGTTCGTGTGGGGATCGGTGGAACCCAGCATGCCGATGATCGCGGCCTTGATCAGCTCTTCGTCGTTGAGCTCGGTAACGTAGCTTTGCTTCAGTTTGCTGAGCACTTCGCTGAAGAGACCAAGCTGGGAATAGAGGTCGGTGCCCTTGTTTTGGCTTTGGGCAAAAACGCTGGTGGCGGTGAAAAGCATCACCGCGGAGAGGAACCACACGACGGCGATGGTGATCAGGGCGGTTTTTTGTTTCTTATTGTTCAATGGGTTCTCCTAACTGGCTTAAAACTCTTGAATATATTTTGGCATGGATTTCTTCAATGGGGAGGGAGCCATCCAGCACCACAAAACGGTCGGAATGGATCCTGGCGAGGTCCAGAAATTCGTTCCGGACCCGTTCGTGGAAAGAAATGTCCTCCTGTTCGAGGCGGTCAAGCTGGCGGTACTTGATGCGGCTTAGCCCTTCGACAACGGGCAGGTCGATGAGAAAGGTGAGATGGGGCACGGTGCTGAAAGTTGCGAAGTCAGTAAGCAGGCGGATGAAATCAAGTTTTTGGGCCCGGGCGGCACCCTGATAGGCAAAGGTGGAATCGAAGTAGCGGTCGCAGAGGACGGTTTTGCCTTCTTTCAAAGCCGGCAGTATCCATTCGCCGGTGTGCTGGGCGCGGCTGGCGCAGTAGAGCAGAAGCTCTGTTTCCGGCAGCATCTCGCGGCGTTCGGGATCAAGCAGCAAAGAACGGATGGTTTCAGCGATGGGCGGGCCCCCAGGCTCGCGGGTAAGCAGTACAGGCAATCCTCGTTCAGTGAGTTTTTTGCTCAACAGCACCATCTGGGTGCTTTTGCCGCTGCCCTCGATGCCTTCAAAAGTGATGAAAAGTCCTGTCATGATATCCTTTAGATGATGGTGTCGATCTTGTAATGGGCGTCGTCGCGCTCGGGATTGTCGATCAGAAAGTGGGCGCCGCGGCTTTCCCGGCGCATCAGTGCGCTGCGGATCACGGCGATGGCGATGATGGCCAGGTTGCGCGTTTCCACCACTTCGCGACGGACGGCATTGTACTGGTAAAAATTGTTCACTTCGTTGTAGATGTTTTCGATGCGGGAAAGGGCGTATTTGAGCAGGCGCCGGGAGCGGCGGATGCCAACATAGCCGTCCATGATGGTGCCGATGATTTCGCGGTTGTGGGAAATCACCACCCATTCGTTTTCATTGAACACATCCATTTGCTTCCAAGGCGGCAGTTCCGGGAAAACCACGGTTTCCTGGTTTGAGGGATGGTTGCCGGCGCGCCAGCCAATCACGAGGGCTTCCAGCAACGAGTTCGAGGCCAGCCTGTTGGCGCCATGCAGCCCCGTGCAGGCCACCTCCCCGGCGGCAAAGAGGTTGCGGATGTCCGTTATTCCATCAATGGTGGAAAGCACTCCGCCGCAGAAATAATGGGCGGCCGGGGCTACGGGGATGGGGTCGCGGGTGAAATCTATCCCCTGTTCCAGGAGGCGCTTATCAATGTAGGGGAAATGGTTGTGGAGTTTTTCGGTCTCGATGCCGGTGGCGTCGAGCCAGCAATACTTCTCGCCTCGTTTCTTGATCTCAGCGTCGATGGCCCGGGACACTATGTCCCTGGGGGCCAGATTGCCTTTGGGATGGTATCTTTTCATAAATTCGGTGCCGTCCTGAAGTCGGAGGACAGCACCTTCTCCACGCAAGGCCTCGCTGATGAGGAAGGTTTTGCCGCCCGGGCTCCAAAAGGCGGTGGGGTGAAACTGGACAAATTCCATGTTTGCCAGTCTCGCTCCAGCCAGGCGGGCCATGGCCATGCCGTCGCCGGTCGAAACCGCCGGATTGGTGTTGTGGGCGTAGATCTGGGAAGCGCCGCCGGTGGCCAGCATGGTTTTGCGGGCCCGGAAGATGTGCACCTCGTTTGTGGTTTCGTCCATCACATAGGCTCCCCAGCAGGAAATGCCGGGCACGAAGCCGTGGGTTTGCACCACATGGTGCTGTGTGATGAGGTCGATGGCAATGCTGTTCTCAAAGATATCTATGTTGCTGTTTTCGCGGCAGCGTTCGATTAGAACTTCCATGATCTGATGGCCGGTTGAATCAGCCGCGTAAGCCACCCGGCGGTGTGTATGGCCGCCTTCCAGGGTGAGGGAGAGGTTTTCCAGGCGGTTGTCGTAGCTTTCGTTACGCAGTGTGAAATCTGTGCCCAGGTCAATGAGGTATTGGATCAGCTTTGGACCTTCGGTGATGATTTGCCGGATCACCTGTTTTTTGCCCAGCTCGGCCCCCGCGGCGAAGGTGTCCTCGCAATGGTTGACAAAGGTGTCCTGCTCGTCCAGAACAGCCGCGATGCCACCTTGGGCGTAGTTGGTGTTACAGTCGGACAAACCGCGTTTGGTGACCACAGCCACCCTGCCCAAACGGGAAACCTGAAGGGCGTAAACTAGACCGGCGATCCCGCTACCCAGCACCAGAAAATCGTAATCTCTCATTCTCTCATCCATTGTTATACCGCACCATAACCAAGGCGTCCTCCCGCGGCTTGGAATAGTAGTTTTTTCTCACGCCCAAGGGTTTGAAGCCGTATTTGTTATACAGCTTGAGGGCGGCAAGGTTGGAACGCCTTACATCCAAATATACAGCGTTGATACCGCTTTCCTGCATTATGTCCAGAGAATGCTGCAGTAGCAGGGAACCCAGGCCGTGGCGCCAGAAATCAGGAGCGATGGCGAAATTGACAATCACGGCCTCATCCGGAACCACATGGTAGATGATGTAGCCGCGCAAGTCCCCATCTGTGGAGATCACCCAGCTTTGCGTGAATTCGGTATGGCGGAAAGCCTCTTCCGGCCAGGGCGGACTGAATGCCAGGTTCTCGATCCCCAGTATGGCGGGAAGGTCAGTTTCACGCAGGGGCCGGATCACGGGCGGTTCGGACATTACATCTTTTCCGGGGCGCTGATGCCCATGAGGTCAAGGCAGATGGCCAAAACGTTCTTCACGGTTTCTATGAGCAGCAGCCTGGCTTGTGAGAGTTCCCTGTTCTTGGCGCTTACCACCTTATACTTGTTGTAGAAACGGTGGAAGAGGCTACAGAGTTCCTCGCAGTAAGTGGCCAAACGGTGTGGTTCGCGGTGCTGGGCGATCAGTTGCAGCAATTCGGGCAGATCAGTTAGTTTCTGGATCAGGGCCATTTCGTCCGGTTTGTTCAGTTTGTGGGTGAGTTCCGGTTTGAAAGAGCGGGGATAGACCTTGTCCTTGCGCGCTTTCTTGAGAATGGAGCAGATGCGGGCGTGGGCGTACTGGCAATAGTAAACAGGGTTTTCATTGTTTTGCTGCAAGGCCAGCTCAAGGTCGAAATTTAGATGGGCATTGGCTTTGCGGGCGATGAAGAAATACCGGGCGGCGTCTTTGCCCACCACGTTCACCAAATCGTCCATGGTCACTATCTTGCCAGCGCGCTTGCTCATTTTCACGCGCTCACCGCTTTCGAAGAGATTCACCTGCTGCAGAAAGATGATTTCCAGCATGTCTTCATCGTATTTGAGGGCCCGGAAGGCTGCTTTGAGCCGGGGCACATAGCCGTGGTGGTCGGGTCCGAAGACATCGATCAGCTGGGTGTAGCCGCGCTGTATCTTTGTGAGGTGATAAGCCAGGTCCGGCACGAAATAGGTGATGGAGCCGTCGCTTTTCATCAGCACACGGTCTTTATCGTCACCGAATTTTGTGGAGGAAAACCAGATGGCGTCTTCTTTTTCATAGGTGCAATCGGCTTCCGTAAGATAGCTGAGCACTTCTTCCACCACGCCTTCAGCGCGCAGTGTCTTTTCCGAGACCCAGCTCTCGAAGAAGACATCAAACTTTTCCAGGCTGAGGCGCTGCATTTCCAGCAACTCGTTGAGGGCAAATTCTTTCAGGCGTTCGGTGCGTTCCTTTTCAGGCAGCATGAAGATGCGCACTCCTTCAGCGGCGTTCAACTTGTGGGCTAGGTGTTTCACATATTCGCCGTGGTATGCCTCATATGGAAACTCGCCGATGTTTTCACCGTGAATCTCGCGCAGACGGAGTTCAAGGCTTTCCGCCAGGATGTCCACCTGATTGCCGGCGTCATTCACATAAAACTCGCGGGCAGGCTCGTAACCCACCTTTTTCATCACCCGATAGAGGGTGTCACCGAATGCCGCGGCGCGGGCGTTGACTATGTTGAGCGGGCCGGTGGGGTTGGCGCTCACAAATTCCAGCAATACCTTGGTGCCCTGGCCGTAATCCGAACTGCCAAACTCCGCGCCAGCTTCGTGAATGTCCCAAAGCATCTTCTGGAAAAGGGAGGCGGAGAGCCGGAAATTGATAAAACCGGGCCCGGCGATCTCGACCGTTTTGTAAAACTTGTTCCTGCGCAGCTCTTTCGCCAGTTTTTCAGCCAGTTTTTTGGGCGCGGTCTTGTTTTCTCTGGCCAAAACCATAGCGGCGTTGGTGGAATAATCTCCATTTTCTGGATTGTTGGGCACTTCCACCGTGAAATCGCGGCTGGAGCTGAGTTCCAGAGTGCTTATTGCTTCCCGGATATTGTCATGCAGTAGGTGCTTGATCATGTGGTTTCTCTTTATCGCTGAGACCGGCCAGTTCGCTGAAGAACTCGTCGATCTTGTAATATTCTCTTTTTTCAGGCAGGAAGATGTGGATCACCACATCGCTGATGTCCAGCAGCACCCAAACGCCAAATTCAAGGCCAGCCTTGCTCAGCACCAGGAGTTTGTGTTCCTTGGCCATGTCCAAAACATGGTTGGCAATGGCCTTGTTATGCAGGTCCGCGGTGCCTTCGCACACCACAATGAAATCCGTGTAGGCGCTGTTTTTGCCAACATCATAAACCCGGATGTTTTCCGCTTGTTTTTCCGCGAGCCAGGTGAGCACGGCTTCGAGCTTTGCGTTATCCGCCAAATTGTTCTCCTTGTTCATGGTTTCATGTACTCTTCAAAATCCTGTCCCAGAATAATCACGAAAGGGGCAGGGGCGTCAGGGTCCACAGCCAGCGTGTAGCGCTTGATGCCAGTCATTTTTTGCAGGCGGGCGAGGTCCTGCCTGTCGTCCGTTTTCATTTCGATCACGCTTTTGCTCCAGATAGGCTGGGGCGTATCGCCCATGCTTATCACATCGATGTTTTCATCCTTAATGTAGTCCGAATATTCCGTGGCCAGGTTTTCCACGCCGCAGCCGTTTTTCACCACTACCTTGAGGGCGGGTAGATTTTCTTCTTTCAGGCTGTCTGTATTTCTGCCGGGAACGATGAGCTGAATATAGACCAGATAGCCCAGCACCAGGCCAAGCAAACCCACCGCCAGCCACAGCAGGGTCATTTTCATCGAGTTGGTTTTGGTGCGACGGTTCAAGTTGGCTCCAAAGCTATTCCTGCCCAGTAAGTTTCGCGTAGGCGTCGCGCAGGCGTTTGTAGCTGATTTCAAAGGCTTCCGGGATCACGCGTTTTCCGCCAACCACGCTCAAAAAGTTGCAATCACCGTTCCACCGGGGAACCAGATGGATGTGCAGATGTTCGTCTATACCGGCGCCGGCGGCCCGGCCCAGATTTATGCCAATGTTGATCCCATCGCAGTTATAGGATTGGATGAGCACCTGTTCGCTGCTCTGGAGCAGCTGGCCGAGTTCGTTCATCACTTCGGGGGGTAGTTCGCTCAGGTTTTTTGTGTGCAGATAGGGCACCAGCATGATGTGGCCGTTGTTGTAGGGATAGCGGTTGAGCATCACGTAGCAGTGTTCGCCGCGGAAAACGATCAGGTTTTCAGCGTCTTTTTCTGATTCCAGAAAACGGCAGAGGACACAATCTTCAGGTTTTACGCCCTGGATATAGTCCAGCCGCCAGGGGGAATAAAGATAACCGTCAGTCATTGAATGTCTCTTCTATCACTTGCTCGCCAAATTCCAAGATGTGGCCTTCCGGAATGTGGGCGTCAACCAGAACGTTGTGCCCTTCCAGGATGGCATTGTCGCTAACGAAGCTGTCGGCCAGATAACAGCCGGGGCCGATATGGGCGCCCGTGCAGATCTGGCTGTTGCCTTTGATCACGGAGCCCTGGCAGATTTCCGCGTCCGGTTCCAAGATCACGTCGTCGCCAATGAACACGGTTTGCGGATTGTGGATCACCACTCCGTTGTTCAGCCAGCGTTTGCGGATGGAATCCAAGAATTGGTCTTCAAGGGCGGCCAGTTGTTCCTGGGAATTCACTCCGGACACCTCCACCAGGTTTTCCAGCACGACGCCGGCCACTTTTTTCCCTGCCTTGCGCAGGATGGAAACAACATCCGTGAGGTAATATTCCTGCTGCTGGTTCGCGTTCGATATCTGGTCCAGAGCACTAAAGAGGTCACCTGAGCGGAAGCAATAGATGCCCGTATTCCATTCTTTGATAGAGCGTTGCGCTTCCGAGGCATCCTTGAATTCCACAATACCGCTGATTTGTCCATCGACGTCACGCAGGATGCGTCCGTATTTACCAGGATCGTCCAGAATGGCGGTAAGGACAGTGCACGCGGAGCCTGAAGCCTGATGGGACTGGTGTATTTTCATCAGGGTCTCCGAACTGAGCAGGGGCACATCTCCGCTAAGGATTAGAACATCCTGGTCATTGTCTGTAAACAGCGGCTGGGCCATCATCACAGCGTGGCCGGTGCCCAGTTGTTCACTTTGTTCAACAAATTCCAGGCGTTTGTCGTCTTCCAGGCAGGCGATCACGCTTTCCTTCTGATAACCAACCACCACGCAGATCCTGGCGCAACCGGCCTTCGCGGCGCTGTCGGCCACTCTTTGCACCATGGGCTTATCCGCGATGGGGAAGGTCACCTTAGCCCGGTTGGATTTCATCCTGGTTCCTTTGCCGGCTGCCAGGATAATCGCAGCAGGTTCTTTCAT
Source organism: Candidatus Cloacimonadota bacterium (assembly GCA_012516855.1). NCBI lineage: Bacteria > Pseudomonadati > Candidatus Cloacimonadota > Candidatus Cloacimonadota bacterium. The sequence goes on along the minus strand of JAAYWB010000057.1, from coordinate 69,763 downwards.
TGCTCTCCTCCAGCGTGGCCAAGCTCTTCGAGTAACTTAGCCATTGTTTTATTCAGCACCGGGTGCTTGAGTTCAGGGTCCACCTCGCACAGCAATTCCAGCACGAAGCGGCGGTTGTGAAAGTCCGGATGCGGCAGGGTGAGGGACATCGTTTGCATCTCTTCGTCCTCGTACAGCAGGATGTCGATATCGATCACTCGGGGCCCCCAGCGTTCCTTGCGCACGCGGCCCATCTCCGTTTCCACAGCGAGGCCTTTCTGCAAAAGGTCCAGGGGCGAATATTTGGTGTCGATTTCTATCACCTGATTGCGGAAATCCGGCTGGTCTTCTTTGCCGTAGGCTTTCGTGCGCACCAACGAGGATTTGCGCAATACTCGAATCTTGGGATCGGTGGCAAGTATTCTCACCGCTTTTTGCACTTGGGCGCGGGGTTTCATCTGATTTGACCCGAGGCACAGCCAGGCGGTCATGCACGACTCCTTGTCAGTTCAACTTCCACGCTGCGCAGGATTCCCTTAATGGGAACGGAGGGTTTCTGAATGCGCAGGGTGAGCTGCCAAATCAACGGAAAATTCTCCAACAGCTTGTCCGCCAATATATTGGCACAGGCTTCCAGCAGCTGGAACTGCTGAGATTCCATAATCTCGCGGATTTGGGCATAGACCTTGGTGTAGTCCACCGTGTCTTCCAGTTGCCGGATGGCAGTATCGGTTTCAGGGCGGGTCTGCATTTCCAGGCTCACGATGAAGCGCTGGCCAAGCTTGCGTTCTTCGTCGTGAACGCCGTGATAGCCGTAAAAAACCATCTCGTTCAGTCTGATGGTCATATCTTTCTCCTGATTCGCACCTGCATCCGGTTACCGTATCTTTTGTCGATCTGTCTCATTATTAAAAAACTAAGCGCCGTTACGCCAAAAGCAACGGCGATGGCGGGAAGTTCAGCCAGCCAGTGGCTCGCGACCAGAAATCCAGCGAACAAACAGAGCATAGGCAGCCCAAACACCAATAACGACGTCAGCACACGGGTTGAGGCGGCAATTTCCAATTCCACCCTATCGCCGGGATTTAGGTCCAGATCGCTTTCCAGATCGAACACCGCCGGGGTGTTGCGCCCGAAACATATTCCCTGCATGGAGCAGGATTTGCAGCCACCGCCGCGCACCAGTTCCACTTTCACACGGCCGCCATTCACGGCCACAACCGTGCCCACGTCTTCTTGGGCGATCTTGGTATTGTCGCTCATTCGTGCACTTCCGTTGCCGCGATCCGCCGAATCAGCGAACTGGTGGAGTATCCTTCTTTGAAAGGCAGGCTCAACACCTTGCCGCCACCGGCCAAAACAATATCTGCGCCCACGATGGCCTCAGGTTTCCAATCGCCGCCTTTAACCAAAACGTCTGGTCTGAGCAATTCGATAAGCTGAAGCGGGGTGGGCTGGCTGAAGATCACCACCATGTCCACGCATTCGAGAGCGGCCAGCACCAAGGCGCGGTCGGTTTGGGCTACAAAGGGTCGCGATTCTCCTTTCAACAGGCTCACGCTGGCATCGCTGTTCAGGCCAACGATCAGGATATCGCCAAGGGCTTTGGCCTGTTCCAGATACTGGGTGTGGCCGGAGTGCAGGAGGTCGAAACAGCCGTTGGTAAATACAATCCGGGCTCGCTGAGCTCTTAGCTCTTCCGTCAGGAAGGCTGCTTCCTCCCAGCTTTTGATCTTATCTTTTATCACGATAGCTTTCCAAAACCTGGGTCGGTGAAACGCTTGCTGTTCCTTTGATTCCGCAAACCACTCCGGCGGCATGGTTGGCCAGTTCTGCGGCCAGATCGATATCGGCGCCACTAATCCAAGCCAGGGTGAGGGCGGAAATCACTGTGTCGCCAGCGCCGGAGGGGTCAAATACCTCTCTTGCGAAAGTGGGTATATGCTTCGGAGCGTCATCACCGCTGAAAATGTACATCCCCAGACTGCTGCGGGTCACGATCAGATGCCTGATCCGCATCTCATGCCGCAATTTCTGGGCTGTCTGATAAAACTCCCCGTCAGTGCAGAAAACGGTTCCGCTAACATCCTGTAGCTCTTTGTAATTGGGCTTTAATATGTCCACCCCGGCATAGGCTTGGAAATGTTTCAGTTTGGGGTCCACTGCCACCGGTACACCCCGTTCGGAAGCCAGCTTCAAAGCCTGGCGGATCAAATCGACAGTCAGCAAACCTTTGTCATAGTCTTCGATTATCATGGCCCGGCAATCCGGCAGCAGAGTTTTCAACTCGGACAAAACCTTTTCCTGAAGTTCAGCGCCAACTTCCTCTTTGTTTTCGTAGTCAATGCGCACGATCTGTTGATTGGCTGCCCCGATGCGCATCTTGCGGGTCGTGGAACGCTTGGGATCGCTTATGAGTCCCTCGGCCGAAATGCCTCTGGCCTCAAGCAGGCTCCTCAGTTCCCTGGCAGCTTCGTCAGCTCCCGTGATACCGACCAGAAGTGGGATTCCGCCCAGGGTGCGGATGTTCAGGGCCACATTGGCGGCTCCGCCCAGGCGCAGTTCTTCGCTTTGAGCTTCCAGAACGGGTACCGGAGCTTCCGGTGAAATGCGGTCCACCCTGCCCCACACATATTGGTCCAGCATTACGTCGCCCAGCACCAGAACGCGCTGGCCATCGAATTTTTGCAGTAATTCGCCGATCATTCCATCTCCAGGGGATAGTTTCCGTCAAAGCAGGCGTAGCAGTACTCTTCGGGTTTGGTCAAACATTGGGCCAGACTGGTCAAGGATAGGTGTTTCAGGCTGTCCACTCCTGTCCAGGTCCGTAGCTCTTCCAGGCTGTGGCGGTTGGCGGCTAGTTCCTCGGGGTGCGGGGTGTCGATCCCGAAGTAGCAGGAAAATTTCACTTGGGGAGAACCAATGCGCAGATGGATCTCTTCCGCTCCGGCTTCCTTGATCATTCGCACGATTTGGCGGATGGTGGTTCCGCGCACGATAGAATCGTCCACCAGCACCACCTTTTTCCCTTTATAAAAGTTGGGCAGGGGGTTGAATTTCTGGTAAACACCCTCGTCGCGGATGGTTTGCTGAGGCTTGATGAAAGTACGGCCGATATAGTGGTTGCGGATCAGGCCCAGCGAGAGCGGGACGCCGCTCGCGGCGGAGTAACCCACGGCCATTAAATTAGATGAGTCCGGCACTGGCACAACGCAGTCTGCCTGAAGGCCCTCATCGTCTTTGGCCAGCAATTCGCCGATCTTTTCGCGCACCGCGAAGACGTTTTCGCCGAAATGATAGCTGTCAGGTCGGGAGAAATAGATGTGTTCGAAAACGCAATAGCTATTGTGGCGACGGCTGCGGTAAAGGTTGGGATCGTTTTCCAAGAGGGAGATTCCGTCTTTATTAACGCGGTTTATCCCAGCCGGAGGCACTTCCTGGCGTCCGTTCACCTGCAAGATGTCCAGCGCGCAGCTTTCAGAGGCCACAACCACCGTTCCGTTTGAGGTTTTACCCCACACCATGGGACGCATGGAAAGCGGATCGCGGAAGAGATAAAGCTCTCTCCTGGTGGTAAATACGCAGGAATAGGCGCCCTTGATCTCGCGCATCAAAGCCCGGATGGCGTCGGCCGGTTCGTCGCCCTGGTCGATACGCCAGGCAATGAATTTCACCAGCAATTCGCCGTCGTTGTCGCTCTTGAAATAAACGTTTTCCGCTTCCAGCTTGGCCCTGACTGAAGCGTAGTTCACCACGTCGCCGTTGCTGGCCAGCGCGTAGGATGGCCCGAACAGCGTTTCCACCAGATGGGGCTGGGTATTGAAGGCTGTGGCTGAACCCTTTGTTGGATAGCGCACATGGCCGATGGCAATGCTTCCCGGAAGGCTTTCCAGTACTTCGGGAGTGAAAACTTCCTTCACCAGGCCCATGCTTTTGTGCAGCCGTATGACCTTGCCGTCACAAACCGCCATACCGCAGCTTTCCTGGCCGCGGTGCTGTTCAGCGAACATCCCCAAAGCGGCCAGGCTGGCTGCTTCAGGATTACCGAAAACTCCGACTATTCCACACATCAGGCTTTATCCTTCTTGTTAAAACTCAGCCGGTTTTCCCTGCCTTCCAGCAGGCGCATGATGTTCTGACTGTGCTTATATATCACCAGCAGAGCCACGAACAGCGTAAACCAGGGTAACTCCGGCTCCCTGAGCACAAATATGTTCCACAGCAATTCACACACAAAAAGGGAGGCCGCGGCAACGATCGAGCCCAGCGACACATAGCGGCTGAGAGCCGTGACCAGCAGAAACACCAGCAGCGCCGCGAACAAGGGCACAGGCGCCAGAACCAGATATACTCCAGCGGCAGTGGCAACGCCTTTACCACCTTTGAAATTCAGCCAAACCGGGAACATGTGGCCAAGGATCACCGCCAAAGCTGGCAGCAACAACATATTGCGCTCTGTGGGTAGAGCTCCCGCGAAATTGCTCACCAGGCCGGGAACCACGTTCAGAAGCAGCCAGGCAGCCGCGAAGCCTTTAAACAGGTCCAGAGCCAGAACCAGAATGCCGGTTTTCACGCCATATTGGCGCAGGGCGTTGGTGGCGCCGATATTGCCGCTGCCGCCGGAGCGTATGTCCTTTTTATGAAAGAACTTTCCTGCCAGCCAGCCAAAGGGTATGCTGCCGATTAAATAGGCCAGCAGGCAAACCAAACCCCAAATCACGGCCTGAATCACTGTTCCGTCTCTCCGTCTTTCCGGCCGCGGAAGATGAGCTTGATGCTAACGCCTTCAAAGCTGAACATTTCCCGTATCTGGTTGTGCAGGAAGCGCTTGTAATTCTCGCTGACCAGGGAGGGCTGATTGCAAAAAAAGACGAAGGTTGGCGGTTTCACGGCCGCCTGGGTCAGATAGTAAATCTTCACGTGCCTGCCGGTGCTGTGGGTGGGTGGGCGGTGTTGCACAACGGTTTCCATAAAGCGGTTAAGTTCGCTGGTGGAGATACGTTTTTCGCTTTCCTCTTCGATTTTTACCACCGTTTCCATGATTCGGTTGATGCGCTGTCCGGTCTTGGCGGAAATGAACTGCACCGGCGCGAATTGCAGAAAGGGCATCATTTCATGTAGGTCGGCGATGAATTTGCCTGTGGTCTTGCTGTCTTTTTCCACCAGGTCCCACTTGTTGAAGACCACCAGGATTTCTTTCATGCGGCGTTTGGCATAGGAGGCGATTTTCACGTCCTGGTCAGAGATTGGCTCGTCCGCGGTGAGCACCAGCACCACCACGTCGCATCTGTCCACGGCTTCGATGGTGCGCATCACGCTGTAGTATTCCACACCGTAATTCACTTTGGATTTACGGCGCAGTCCTGCGGTGTCGATAAGCACGTATTCCTGGCCGTGATAGCGGAAAACGCTGTCCACGGCGTCGCGGGTGGTGCCGGGAATTTCGGTTACGATCTGTTTTTCATTGCCCAAAAGCAGGTTCACTATGGAGGATTTGCCCACGTTCGGTTTTCCCACCACGGCGATGCGGGTGTGGGCAGGTGTGTCATCTTCATAGGCATTCTGCGTTTCCGGGATCAGGGAAATCAGTTCATCCTTGAAATTACCGATGTTGCGGGCCTGGGAAGCGGAAATGGGGAAGGGGTCGCCAAACCCGAGCTGAAGAAAATCAAAAAGCTCCCACTCGAATTTCTCGTTGTCGGCCTTGTTCGCGACCAGCATCACCTTATCCCTGTGCGGGAAGAGGATTTTGGCGATGGCCTTGTCGATGTCCGTGGTGCCGGTCTGGGAGTCAACCATGAAGACGATGAGGTCGGATTCGTCGATCGCCAGTTGCGCCTGGTGGCGGATCATTTTGTCCATGGCTTCGCCGCTGTCAAATACAATCCCGCCTGTGTCCACGATTTTGAACACTTTGCCGTTCCACTCCACATCCTCGTATTTGCGGTCGCGGGTGATCCCCGCTTCCGGGTCAACGATGGCGGAACGCTTTCTGCAAAGGCGGTTGAACAGCGTGGACTTGCCCACATTAGGACGACCCACGATCGATACGATGTATTTCCTCATTCAGAAGTTTACTTCCCGGTTGCTTTTGGCGCCACTCTTTTCAAAGGGGGTATTTTGTCAATCCTATAATGGTTTACGCGGCCTCGCGTGAAGCCGGTCTTTTCGGGCTTGGAACGACCTGCGTTTTCACAGACTTGTTACCCACTATTTTTAAGAGATGGGTCAAGCATTTGCGGGATTTTCGCTTGCTTTTTGCCGGACTCGTCCTTTGCCCTTTCCCATTCGCATCCTGATCGCATCTCGCTGAGTTCCCGCCTGGCAGGCGGGAAGTCAACGGGAAGTGAACGGGAAGTGAGCGGGATGGGGCAAAGGACGTAACCATGATGTTAAGCGGGATGTTACAGTCAATTATTGTCTTCGAGGCAGGATAAATCCTTGACGGAAATGGTGCCGTGGAAATTGGTCGCGGCATGAATGGAAGATGTGCCCTTGTTTTGCTCGCTTTGCTGCTCTGCGTTTCCGGTTTGAACGCCGTGGAGGAGGGCGGCCATTTCCGACGTTATCTGGCTTCCTATCCTCTCAGCGTGAAGGAGGCAGCAACAGCGCCCGCGCGCTGGCAGGCCAAAGAATGGGTTACGGCCGGCGGAGTGGCGTTGGTGGCGGGAAGTCTGATCTGGGCTGATTCCCCAATCCGCGGTTTCGCCCAGGACAACAGAACCAGCCAGGGTGACGCCTTCCTTGACATTTTTGCCTACACCGGGGACAAGTGGGTGCTTTTCCCCGCGGCGGGGGCAACCGCCTTGGCTGGTTGGGCGACCGGTTCGGATAAAACAACCGACACAGGTTTGCTGTGCCTGAAAAGCATGTTGATGACCGCTGTGGCGACCGAGGGCCTGAAACTGGCCACCCAGAGGCAAAGTCCCGGGGCGGAAAGTGATGGAAGCTTCTGGCCAGAAGGCGGCTTTTCCCTGGAAAACGGTTCCTTCCCCTCCGGCCACAGCGCAATGGCTTGGAGCGTCGCGCCGGTTCTGGCGGAGCAGTATTCAGACCAGACCTGGGTCACCCCGCTGGTTTACAGTGTGGCCGTTCTGAGTTCCTTGTCCCGGGTTAACGCTGATGAACATTGGGCCAGCGACGTTTTTTGCGGTGCAGTGATCGGCTACCTTGCCGCCCGACTGACGCTGAACAGCACTCCCCGCCTGGCGTTGAAGCCAGCGCCTGAGCTGAATGGGATCAGCCTCGGCTTGAGTTTTTGAAGGCTGGGAGAGCCGGTCAGAACTTCAGCGGTCGGGCTGCTGGTCTTGGATCGCTATCTCCCGGTCCAGATAGATGTCCCGATTCAGAATTCTGTGACTTGGGCTGATTTTCATCAGTTATTGTTGTGCTAACTTCAGATACAATAATCCCTTCGCGCCAAACAACGAATCCGCGCTATCCAGAAATGTCCTTAGCTATCAGGCAGGGCTTTACTTTTCCAGTTTCTTCCCTTCCTGGATGTCCCCATCCTGCGGAGCTTCTTCCAGACTGGGTTTCTGCACCGGCACCCAAATCTCAACTACCGAATCCTTAGAATCTTCCTTGAAGCGCTCGCCATAGACCTCAAACATCTCCATGGAAGCAGGTTTGTAATTAGTGGTGGCCAGCCATTCGCCGTAGATGTATTCGTAAGCATTGCCGATTTCATAGATCGGCCCGACGTATTCAAACACGGCGTAGTTACCGCCCGGGACCTTGTGTAGTTGCAGGCCTTCGGGCAGTTTCACCTCGTCTTTCACTTCCATACCTACCAAGTAATTGTAGCCCTGCATGGTGGATAGGTCGAATTTCTCGCCCGGATAGTAAATACCGTAGTAATTATTGTCCACTGGCTCCGGCAGTTTTTCGTGATAAGAGAAGAACTTGGTCCAGGCTTCCATCATGGCTTCGCCTTCCATGGCATTTTGCGCCTCCAACCCCATCACAATGAAGGGCTCGAGGGCTTCCATACGGGTTTTCATCTGGGGTTTACTTGCTTCGGAGGCAACAACTTGCCCCATCAGAGAAGCTACGGCCAAGACAGCCGCCAGAAAAATCAAGACACGCTTATTCATGATATCCTCCACTATTATTGAAGTAGTGGATTGCAAATTAACAGCGAATCAATTAGACGTCAAGGATTTTTTGTAAGGTGAGCGCGAAAAGCTCTGGGTTGGCCTTCGTAAAGGATGATCCTGGCACGGTGCAAAAAAGAGGCCCCGAGAAAATCAGGGGCCTCTAATAAGCTCTGGTTTAAGCGGATTACTTGACGATCACGAACTCAATGCGGCGGTTGAGGGCACGGCCTTCAGGAGTGGAGTTGCTGGCGATCGGTTTGTTCATGCCAAAACCTTTGGTGGTGAGGCGGTTGGCAGAAATGCCGTTTTGGACCATGTAGTCTTTCACAGACTGGGCGCGTTCCTGGGACAGGGTGATGTTGTAGGCGGGATCGCCAACGTTGTCAGAGTGGCCGTGAATCTCAAGTCTCGCGTTCGGATTTTTTTTCATGGCTTCAATAACTTCCTGCAATACCACTTTGGCGTCGCCGGTAAGCTTGGAGCTGTTAAACTCGAATTGCACGCCGTCGAGGGTGAAGTCTTGCTCCATGCTCACAATGTTGCGCAGAAGGCGGGAAACGACGGCGTCGCTGCTGCCGCCTTTCTTGCCGAAGGTGTAGCCGATCCCCAAGTAGGGCATCATATGAGCGTCGGTAAAAATGTCGCTGCCGCCCACTTGGTTGTCAATTTCGTCTATGAGGGCATGGTCAAGCTGCACTCCCAGATCAAAATCGATATTCCATTTGGTTTGGAAGGAAAGGCCGAGTCCGGCTGTGGGAGCGAGGAACGCGAATTCGCCATCCAGCATATTGTCGTTGTCAACATAAGCCGCGCCGATGCCGATCTGGGCATAGGGGGCTATGCGCTGCAAAGCTCCGTCTTTGAAATTCACGACGGCAACTTTGGTAGGACGAAAACGGGCCTGGATCTCAGCGCCGATAACTTTGGCGGCATATCCATTAATGTTGTTATCATTGTCAAGCTTGGTATAATAGGGATAAATACCCAAGCTGACATAATCTTTCAGCCAAGCTTCATAATTCAAGCCGGTCATGAAATTAACAATTCCGTCATCCGGATTATCAACGTTGATGTCATTTTTGGGATGGCTGCAGCCGAAACGGAGGCCAACAGTTTGTTCAAGGGCGAACATAGCCGCGGAAAAGGCCATTAATGCAAGGGCTATAACTAGAATTTTACTGATGTTTTTCATTTTTGTACCTCGTGGTATTGTAACTTCTGAATCTTATTCCCCCAAGCACCCTTTTCTGTCAATCTAATTTTTCCTTTCCTAATTTTGGACATTGCTTTTTAAGGTGTCAGCTTAGGTTGCTATGACCTTGTTTGCGGCTGCGCTTTCAACCGCTGTGCCAGATTTGGTACGGTCAGCGGTCTTATCGAGGCAGTTTGGAGTCAATAGAAAATCTGCTGTATTTTCCGGGAAGGACAAAAAGCCGCGGGTGTCAAACAGGGGCGGGAGTTCTTTTCAATTGACAAGAAAGCGGCATCTTGTTTTTCTTGTTTTAAATCTAAATCAGGGATAAAATGCTGTAAATGAAACTGTTTGAAACGCATGCCCATCTTGACCTTCCGGATTTCAATGCCGACCGGGAGAGCCTGATCAATAAATGCTTTGAGAGCGGGATCGAGTATATCATCAACATCGGTTTCAACAAGGAGACCTCGCTCAACTCGCTGGAACTGGCCAAAAAGCACTTGCACATCTTTGCCACAGTTGGCTTTCACCCACACGATGCCATGGATTTTGACGCCGAGCTTATCAAGCGTCTGGTGCGGGACAAAAATGTGCTGGCCATCGGTGAGGTCGGGCTGGATTTTTTCCGCAACTACTCGCCTTACCCGGTGCAGCGCGAAGTTTTCCGCAATCAAGCATATCTGGCTGTGGATTATGACAAACCCCTGGTGATCCACAACCGCGACGCGCACCAGGAATGCTACAATACCCTCAAGGAAGTGCAAGCCAAAGATGTGGTCTTTCACTGCTTTTCGGGCGACATTATCTTTGCCCAGCAGGTGTTTGACGAAGGCTGGATGGTCTCCTTCACCGGCAATGTGACCTACCCCAACTCCAATCTGGAGGATGTGGTGCGCATGATGCCGATGGACCAGTTTATGATCGAGACAGATTGTCCCTACCTGACCCCGCATCCGCATCGTGGCAAGCGCAACAGCCCTCTGCATCTACATCTGGTGGCGGAAAAGATCGCTGAAATCAGGGGCATCACCCCGCTGGAAGTGGCCCAAGCCTCGTTCGATAACGCCTTCCGCTTTTTTAGGGTCCCGCCAGATCCCGTGCGCCCTCTTTCCAAGAAGGGAGGTTCCAAAGGCGGAAAATCCTCCAAGAAGGCCAAAACGGGCAAAACCACTACCAAAGCCAAAGACAAGAAAAAGGACAAGTGATATTTTGAAGACCAAACTTCTTCTTCCCCTGCTGCTACTGCTCAGTCTGCCACTGCTGGCCGGGAACTCCGCCTTCGCTTTCGACGGCAATGCCCTGCGCTATTACGGAAACGACATCTACAGCCTGGGCATGGGGGATACCGGAGCCAGTGATGTGTTTCGCCTCAACTCTGGCTACGGAAACCCCGCCATGCACAACCTGAACAACCGCAGCCTCTTCTCCACCGGGCTGATGCCAGGCTACAATCATTACAACTCCCAAGACTCTCTGGGCAACAAGTTCAGCCATCTGGACAATTCGCTGGACTTTCCCTATTTCAGCCTGAGTATCCCGATAAAGCAGCACCGGCTTGGTTTCCAATTCAGTTCCCACTCCTCAGGTGTGGTGGACAACCAGCGCGAGTTCTCCATTATCCAAGAGCCGGACACACTTTCGGTTACGGAAAAGCACTCCATGGACCGCTACATCTACCGCGCGGACCTGATCTACAGCTTTGCCTGGGGGCGAAACAGCCTGGGGATAAGCGGCAACTATTATCTGGGCCATGAGATACGCAATTTTAAGCAGACCGCGGGATTCGGCGCATTTGACACCGAAGTGGAGATTGTGCGGGATTACAAAAACCCCGGCTTCACGCTTGGATATATCAGGCATCAGGAACAATTCGCCGTGGGTGCCTATTACAGCTTGGGAGTGAACATGAAGGGCGAGGAGGTGCGCACTTCCATCCACTCAACGGAAGACCCTTTGCCCTACGAATTCAGGATTCCGCCAGTTTACTCGGCCAGCGTGACTGCTTTGCCATATCCAGAGTTCAAGTTGGCGGCTGATTTTCACTATGAACCCTGGCAGAAGATCGACGAGGCCAAATACACCGATAGCTGGAAAGCCGCTCTTGGCTTGGCATTTGAGCCTGCCGCGCGGGAAGAGCGAAAAGGCCTGCTCAGCCTGCCTCTGCGCACAGGGGTTTCCTGGCGCCACCTGCCGTTCCGAGCAGCCGGCAACGAGATCAATGAACTGGCTCTCAGCCTGGGCGTAAGCCTGCCCCTCAAAGGCGAGGTGAACCGCATCGACGTGGGTTTCCAGTATAGCCACCGGGGTAAGCTTGACCAGAACAAACTTTTGGACAATTCATACCTGCTGATGTTCGGCTTCACCGGCTTCGACATCCTTTCCAAAGCCCCCAACCGCACAGCACCGCGGGAAATACCGGAAAAGGAAGACCTGTAAACATGGTAGGAGCGCATCCGGACTCAGATCCCAACAGTCTTTTACGCCAAATCTGCCGGAAGCGAGGCATCGACCAGGACGGGTTGTCAGCCGGACTTGAAACACTGCCCGACGAAGCCCTGCTGGCCAACATCAATTCTGTGGCGCAGCGCATCTCCCGGGCAATGTTTGCCAATGAACCCACCGTGATCTTTGGTCACGACGATCCTGACGGCATCACCAGCACCTACGTGATGTATCAGTTTTTCAATTCCTGCGGATATCAAAGGCACAACTATTTCATTCCCAACCGCAATCTCGAACCCCACGGCATCCAGGAAGGTTTTGTACGCTTCGTGAGAGAGGGTGGCTACAAACTGGTGATCACTGTTGACAACGGGATTTCCAGCTATGGGGGGGTGGAAAAGCTGAACGCTCTTGGTTGTGAGGTGGTGATTACGGATCACCATCTTGTCCAGCCGGAAACCCTGCCCAATGCTTATGCCATCCTCAATCCGCAATTGCCAGGCTGCCAATATCCTTTCAAACCCCTAGCCGGGGTAGGGGTCGCCCTGATGCTTGCCAGGTGGCTGGGACGCTCTCTGGAGCATCAAGTGCCGCTATCCTCCTATTTTTGGACGGCGGTGGGCTCGATAGCGGATAAAGTTCCGATGACCGGTGTGAACAGGACCATAGTCCGGCATGTGATCAATCATTGGGACGATATGAACGATCCCAGCGTGGATTTTCTGATGCGTAACCATAAACGCATAGAAAACGACATGGATGTGTTCAATTTTATGCAATACACTTCCCGGCTGATAGCAAACGGCCGAGAGAGTGGAGGGCAGCACACCGCGATGCGTTTTCTTTTGCAGATGGGAGACGCCAAAGCCGAGCTTTTTCAAGCAATGGAAGCCAAACAGAAGAAATGGGAGGGTGAACTGAACCGTGTTTTCAACATTCTGGATAGTGTCACCGCCGGCTTCTCCAGCAACGCCTTCATCTATTTCGATGACGAAGGCGTGATTCCTTATCCCTTGCTGGGAACAGGCGCCACCTACGTTCTGGACAAACTGGGGATTCCCGCCATCCTGCTCAAGCAGCACAATGGCGATATAGTTTGTGAGGGACGCTGCGGAGAGGGATTCAACATGGCGGAGGCTTTCGCTTCCTGTAAGGAACACATGAAACAGTTCGGCGGCCACGCCAAGGCGGCTGGTTTCACCCTGGAACCCCACAATTACGACGCTTTTCTGGAATGCTACAACCATTATCTGGCCGGAAACCTGAGCCACAATACAGAGCCAATTCAGGAAGAACCTGATGCCTGCCTGACACTGGATCAGTTCACACCCGACAACTGGCGGAGCTTGGAATTGCTGCTTCCTTTCGGTCAGCAGCATCCGGAACCACGCATCCTTGTGGAAAACGTCCGGCTTGAGGAGTTGCAGAAGCTCTTCATGCTCGAACACGGCAGCGTTTCCCTTCCTCTTGGCCAAACGGGCAAGGCGCTGCTGCACTGGAGAAGTCCCAAGCAGGTGAGGGTCCTTTCTTTTGAACCAGCAAATTCCACCGCGTGAGGCAGCGCGGAAAAAACAATGCTCAAGGTAAAGGAAACCCTGCGCAAAAGCATTCACCTGTCTTCCCTGGTGATACCTTACGGTTACCGGTTTATCCTGAAGGACAACCGCAAGCTTATGTTTTATGTTATGCTCGCGGCTTTCGCCATTATGCTGGTAGTTGAGTTTTACCGCTTCTGGCAGAAAAGCTTTCGCAAAACTTTCTGGTGGATATTCGGTTTGGTGCTGCGCCGCCATGAATTGCGCGACTTCACTGGTGCGACCTATCTGCTTTTCTCAGCCATGCTTTGTGTGGCCTTTTTCGAGCCTGTGATAGTGTTCTTTGCCTTGTCATTCCTGGCGTTGGGGGATACTTTTGCCGCGATGGTGGGCATCAATTTCGGTAGACGCAAGATTGGCAAAGGGAATAAGTCGCTGGAGGGGAGCCTGGCCTGCTTCGCAGTCTGTTTCAGCTACGCCCTCCTCTTTGGTTTGCATCCTGATTTCTATTTGCATCCAGTTGTGGCGTTCACCGGGGCTCTGGCAGCCACTTTGGCCGAGATGAGCGGGCTGCCGGTTGACGATAATGTGGAAATGCCGCTCGTGTCGGCTCTGGCGATGGCCCTCGCCAAGATCATTTTCTAAAAGGTTTGAACATGTTGCTATCTTTTGTGATCCCGGTTTTGAACGAAGAGGATTCCCTGCTCCGGCTCACCGCTGAGATTGTGGCCAACTGCAAGCCCCACGCCCATGAGATTATTTTCATTGACGACGGCAGCAGGGATAAAAGCTTCTCCATAATGGAGGAATTGGCCAAAGCTGATCCCCAAATCCGGATTGTGAAGTTTCGCCGCAATTTTGGCAAGGCGGCAGCCCTGCAATACGGTTTCAGGCTGGCCCGGGGAGAGGTCGTGTTCACTCTGGACGCCGATTTGCAGGATAATCCTGTGGAGATTCCGAGATTCCTGGCCAAGCTGGATGAAGGCTGGGACCTCGTTTCCGGCTGGAAGCAGAAACGCCACGACCCTCTGCACAAAGTGGTTCCCTCCCGTTTCTTCAATTTCGTCACCGCCCGCGCCTTCCGCCTCAAGCTAAAGGATTACAACTGTGGTTTCAAAGCCTATCGCAGCGAGGTGGTGAAAGAGCTGAACCTCTATGGTGAAATGCACCGTTACATCCCGGCTCTGGCTAATTCTCTCGGCTACCGCATCACAGAGATCCCCGTTGAACACCGCAAACGTGAGTTCGGACGTTCCAAATACGGCTTGGAACGCTATCTGCGTGGCTTTTTCGATCTGCTCACAGTGAAGATGGTGACCCAATACGTGAAAAGCCCGCTCTACCTCTTTGGCCGTGCCGGGCTGCTTTCCGCCCTGCTGGGTGCGGCGATCATGCTCTGGATGGCCGCTTTGAAGATCTTTTACGGCCAGCCGATTTCCAACCGCCTGCCCCTCTTTCTGGGCATAACCCTGATCCTGGGTGGCTTGCAGTTCATCTCTCTGGGCTTGGTTTCGGAACTCATCATCAACCGAATTTCACCTCTGAGAGAATTGCCCGTGTCGGTGGAAAAAACTGTCAACATCAGCGCGGAGGAACTGAGTGAATCCTGCTGAACGGCTCTTCATAGAACGCTATATTAGCGATCCGAAGAGAAACCTGCTGCGTTTCAGCTTTTTGTTCATGATCCTGGGGATTGTGATCTCGGTTGGCATCCTCACAGCGGCTTTGAACCTTTTTGAGGGTTATGAAAGAGCCCTGAAATCCGTCCTGCTCGATTCTTTCGCCCATATCAGGGTTTACGGGGCCGGGGCTGGATCATTGCCGGATTCGCTGGCTGAAGCTACTCTGAACAGGCTTACTGCCTTCCCGGAAATAAAATCGGCCGTGCCGGTGCTTAACAGCAGTCTTATGGCCCAGAATGGCTCCAAAGCCAGAAGTGGTTTGATGCAAGCCTACGCCAAGGGAATCGGGGAAGAGGCGATCCATGCCAAATATGTGACTCAAGGCTCCGCGCAAGTTGCCGCGGGGCAGGTGATTGTGGGGCATTATCTGGCCCGGGACCTCGGCCTGGCCCTCGGCGACACGATGCTGGTTTCATTTCCCCGCCTCGATCTGATCACCCCTCTGGGCTTGTATCCAAACCAACGCTCTCTGAAGGTGACCGGCATCTACAACTCAGGTTTTTACGAATATGACCGCAGCCTGATGATCGGCAGCCTGGCTGATTTGCGGGCTCTTTCAGGATTGGCATCCGGTTTCAGCAACATCGAATTGCGCCTGCAAAACGCCTATGCCGATGACGCCCAGAACCTGGCAGCGAAATATGACCATCTGCTTGGCCCCTATGTTTATGCAGCACCGGTGGTGAACACCACCCTGCTGAGCATGGTCAAGATGCAGAAATGGCTGATCTTCATCGTGTTCAGCTTTCTGGTGCCGATCGCCGGGATCAACGTGATCAGCGGCGTGCTGACCCAGATCCTGGATAAAAGAAACGAGATAGCGGTCCTCAAGGCACTTGGCGCCGCGCCTGGCACGGTGCGCAACATCCTGGGCTCCCAAATCACACTGGTCTGCCTTGCCTCGGTTATACTGGGCCAGTTGTTCGGCTTTCTGCTCTCCTGGCTGATTGTGAAACAAAATGTTTACAAACTCAAGGGCGACGTCTATTTCATCGACCGCCTCGAGCTATATGTATCGCCGTTCAACCAAGCCCTGATCTTTGTTGTAGCCGCCCTGCTTATTCTACTCTGCGTTCGCATCCCCCTGCGCAGGATTGACCGGATGCGCACCATCGACCTGTTGCGTAATACTTAGGAGGTGAGAATTGATCTGTTTAGCCGGCCATTCGCTGTATAAAACCTATGCCGATAAAGGCCAGAACATCCGCGTGTTGATTGATGCCTCACTGGAAGTGGAGGATGGCGAACTGGTCTGCATCACGGGGAAATCGGGCTGCGGCAAAAGCACTCTGCTCCACATTTTGGGGCTTCTGGATGATCCCGACAGCGGCAAGGTGTTCATCAACGGCACCGAAGTCTCCGCCCGTCACGTCAACGCCCATCAGATCCGCAACCGGGATATCGGCTTTGTTTTTCAATTCCATTACCTTATCGAAGACCTCACTGCCAGGGAAAACGTGGCCCTTCCGATGCTTATCGCCGGAACTGGTAGGCAAAAAGCTTTGGCTGAAGCTGACAACTTTCTGGTTACCTTGAGGTTATCGGAACGCGGCAACCACTATCCGAACCAACTCAGCGGTGGTGAACAGCAGCGCCTGGCCCTGGCCCGGGCTCTTATAAACCGTCCCCGTATCGTCTTGGCGGACGAGCCCACGGGCAACCTGGATCCCCAACACAGCGCCGAGGTCTGGGACCTTTTCTTACAGCTAAACCGCGATTTGAAGCAGACCTTTGTGATCGTAACCCACGATCGGGAACTGGCCAGGCAAAGTCCCAAAACTTATGAACTGAGGGACGGCAAACTGTTCTGACGCCATGCGACGCTCCCGCAAATTCCTGAGCTTCATAGTTGTCCTACTGGCCATCAACACCTTGTTTTTTGTGTCCTGGTATGTCTTTGACGTTCAGGGCAGGGTGAAGGGGATAGCGGAAAACGAGGCCGGGAAAGCTCTGAAGGGAGAGTTCCGGATCGGATTCTTCACCATCAGCAGCCAGCAGGTTTACGCGGAAAAGATCAGTTTCGCGGCGGCGGATAGCTTGCTGAATTTTACGGTGGACAATGCCCGGGTGCGTTTTAATCTGCTGCGCTTCATCTTCTCCGGGTTCAAGATGCGCAATTTGATGGACCACATCGAGATAGACAAAGCGGATGTTCAGCTGGCCGTGGTGCCCAAAGCCAAAAAAGCCAAAAAGAAATTCGAAATCCCGGACCTCAAACCCATTTTCAACAAGCTGACCATCACTAATTCCAGCTTCAAGGCGGATGTGAAGGTGCCGCTCAAATTGGGTGAAGAAGGGCTGCTGACCGCGATGGAGGAACTCAGCCAGATCGATTTGACCATACATAACACAAACGTTTCCAATATCGGCCTATCCTCAACCACTTCAAGCGGCGGGACCCTGAATCTGAACGGGATTCTGGATAAGGGGCGGATTGCCTCTTCCCGGGTTGAATTGAGGAATTATGAACCCCTCTACCTTAGCCATCCCCAAATCCGCGATTTCCGCGGCAACCTAGACCTGGCAGCCAATGTTTCTCAGCCGAAGAAAGGCTCGGATCCGGTCCTGAACGCCCATCTGGTGCTGAAGGACGCTTCCGCCTTTGTTTGGCAGCAATATCCGGTGAACATACCCCTGCTGGATATCACCTCAGACGGCAGCAAGCTGAATGCCAGCCTAGCCCAAAGCACAGTTGGCTCCAGCAGCATCAGCGGCGACATCCGCGCCCGCGACCTTTTCGGCGACCTCATCATCGATTCCGGCCAAGTGGACCTGCGGGTCGATTTGTCCATGCTGGGCGCCAATTTCAGTGGCTGGGTGGATGGCACCCTGAACGCGGAGGGGAAACTTTTGGACCCCGTGTTGCAACTGGCGGCGGCTTCGAACAAGCTTTCCTTCTCCGGGCAAACCGTGGAAAACGTTGACCTTATTGCTACTTACAAATTCAAAGAGGTCGACCTGGCCTTGCGGGACCTAATTTGGCAAAACCAGCGGGTGGACCTCACTGGCTCGTTCAGCACAGAAGAACGCAAACTGACCGCCAAGCTGGACACAGAGCCGATACGGCGGGGCATTGCTGACCTCAAAGTGACTGCCTCAGCCGATGTGGAACTGGATTTTTACAGCGCGGTGCCGGAGATTCGGGCCCTGATCCACGGTCTGGATTTCGCCCAGAACAAACTTGATTATCGGGGGCTCTCCGGCTATGCGAACCTGGTTCCGCTCATCACAGATAACGGCCAGAACTACCTGGTGGACGCGGAACTCAGATCGCCGCTGGGCATCGAGCTCAGCCTGGTGGGAGATATCAATGACCGCAATTTCCTGCTGGAAGGCGATTTAAACTCGGTTCAGCTTGCCTCCGTCTATCCTGACAAAAGCATCGAGCAATTCAGGCCGTTGCTGAGCGGCGGGATTTCCGCCTTCCTCGCCGGGTCCAAAGCCGTGCTGTCTGCTGCTTTGTCGGTCGATTTGACCAAGGACTTGAATATCGGTGCAGACATCGACTTGATCGCGTCTTACGACCTCAAAACAAAACAAGGCGATTTGGTTCTGGACACACCATACTTTACTATCAACGGAGAGCCCCTCACCTTGGGGCTGGTGGCTGGTATCCAAGACCAGGAGCTTAAAATCAGCTCTTTTAACCTGAACAAGCAGATCATGGCCAGTGGAGGACTGGACCTCAAAGATATCCAGGACATGCAATTCCAAGTGGTTTTGGCCGACATTGGCAGCGAGATGCTCCAGTCTTATTTCCCGAACCTGCAATTGCCCCAGATCAACGGAGTGAACCTCACTGCCAGCTATTCCAGCAGTGGCACCGATTTCCTGGATGCTGTGCTGAGCGTCGCGGAGGTCAATATCCCCGGTTTGAAGCCCATGTCGGCTGAACTGACGCTGCTGGGGGACCCGAGACAGGTAAACATTCAGGGCGCGATCAGAAATGAATCCACCCAACTGGTAGATCTGGTCGGAGATGCCGTGCTGGACAAGGGCTGGAATCTGCGCCTGAACGCCCTGGCCACCGAACTGAACACAGCAGAGCTGATGTATTCGCCGCCGGTGGAAGGCTCGGTATCCGGAAACATAGGGCTTTTCATTGCTGACGTGCTGACCGGGGAGCGTGAGTTCTCTTTCGACGCCAGACTACTGTCTTCGCGGCTTTCGATCCCCAACGTCGCGGATCTGGATGATGTGCTTGTCTCTGTGGCCCAAACCAAAAACCTGCTGATCGTGGACACACTCTCCGTGCGCAGCAGCGAGTTCGGCAGCTTAAGCGGTTCCGGCGCTTTGGATTACAATATCCTGAACCGCACCATTTTCGAAGGTAACCACACCCTCAACCTTCGCGCTGAAGGAATGCTGTTCGAATGGCTGGACAAAGAATATGAGTATGTTCGCGAAGCCAGCGGCAAAGCCAACCTGGAATGCAACATCAGGACCCTCGATGACCAGTTGATGGTGCAGAGCGGGGTTCTTCGGATCAGCGAAGGCAGGCTGGTTCTGGATGACCAGCCTGAGGATATCCGCAACATCGAGCTTTCAGCGGACATCGAAGAAAACCGCGTGACGATCAGGAACCTCACCGCCCAGATGGGTAACGGGGTGCTGCACGCCATCAACCACTTCGACGGCGATCCCGAATCTCATCTCAAAGCCGCCATGCTCGATCTGGGCACCCTGCTGGTAAAGGTGGACGAGCCCGGCGCGCTGCTTTACGTGCCGGACATCACCGCTCCCCGTAGCCGCGCACGAATCGTTTTGCGTGGGCAAAATGCTGAATACGCGACGGTTACAGGGCCTTTCGACGACATGATGATAACGGCTGAGGCTTTGGTGAGCGAAGCCAGCATCGTTTATCCGCCCCGCACCAACAACCTGTTGAACCTGATTTACAGCTTACGCGGTTCTTTGGGCATGGATTCCGAGCCCAAGCGCGAAGCCATACCCCTGCCTTTCAACCTGGACCTCAAAGTGTTTGTGCAGGACAACGTTAAATACGCCACTTATCCCACCAACTTCATGATCATGCCCGGTGGTTACATGCACATCCTTTTCGATGGCAGCGTCTGGCATCCCCAGGAATCCAGCATCACTTCCGAGCAGGGCAGCATGGATTTCTTCGGCACCAAGTTCGCCATGAAAGAGCTGAACTTCAGCATCACCGGAGCCCAGAAAATGGTGACCATCGAAGGCACCCTCACCCATGAAACAGCCGACGGCACCATTGTCACCCTCAACATCAACACGGACAAGGAAAACCCGGATCAGTCCATCTTAAAGCGTGTCAACTTCACTCTCGACAGCGACAATCCTGACGACAACAACGCTGCCAGCATCCTCAGCCGCATGCGCTACAACGCCAGTTCCGAACAGCTTTCCGCCACCCAACAGGGCAACCTGCTGCAGGACGAGGCTCTGGGGCTGATTTCCGAAAACCTGAACACCTCGCTGCTCTCACCTCTGCTCTACCCTCTGGAAAACAACATCCGCCGCCTGCTGAGGATAGACGACTTCAGCATCCGCGCCGGATTCATCGAAAACCTCTTCACCAAATACACCACCAATCCCAACCAACTGACCGGATATACGGACCTGAACCAGTTTGTGGGTAACGTGTCCCAATTCAGTTCTTCCATCCTGCTCAACAACCTTTCCATCTACATGAGCAAATACCTGGGCCGCAAATTCTTCCTCGACTACACCCTGGGCCTGCAAGAAGCCACCGACCTCCAAAACCGTACCCAGATCGTGGTCTCCCACGAAGCCTCTTTGCGCTGGTATCTTCCGGCGAAGTTCCGCCTTGCCTACACCTTCAAATATGTGCCATGGGACGAACAGATTTCCCACGAACTCATGCTCCAGAGGTCATTCAAATTTTGGGGATTGTAACAAAAGCTTTGACAAAATATGCCGTCTGGAAATAATGCAAAAAACGATAATCATTAGGGAGGAAACCATGCCCGATAACGAGATCAAAGATAAACAGGCCGAAGCCACCAAACCCGCTCCGAAACCAGAGCGCAAGCCCCAGCCTCCACAGGCGGAAAACGAGAAACCACGCAACAAACTGGGCCTCGTGGAAATACTGATGTTCCTGCTGCTGGCAGGGGTGGTCTTCATCTTCATCTTTGGAATGCAGCAGCAAAAACGCGACAAAGAACTGGAACTGGCCATGCAGCAGAAAGTTGAGGAACTGAAGCCGATCTTCATGGATATCGCCAAAAGCGCAAAAGAGTACAAAGCCAATGATCCCTTTGGCGATTGGCCCCTCACCGTCGATGAACTTAACATTGACACGACCAATCTAAAAACCGAAGAATACGCTTTCGAGTGGTTGGATAGCGGCACAGTCGTGCTGACCACCACCGAAAAATTCGGCAAAGAGGGCGTCAAGATCAGCTACGACGTGGAAGGCGATTCCTACTCCATCGAAGACCCAGATGCCGGTTCCCGGCCGCAAATCAAGGAAAACTGGTTCAACCAGTAAAAACCGAATCCAATCCCATGATTTAAAACCCGCCCGCAAAGGCGGGTTATTTTGTGTCTTTAAACGGACGCGCGGATATTATTACAGCTCCGGGGGAAGTTTGTTACTCATTATGTTGAAAAGGGTTATGTCGCAAGCAACCGGAAACATCCTGCCAAAACGCGGATAGGCCCTTTGCCCCTTCCAACTCACATCCCATACACTTCCCGTGGACTTCCCGCCTGCCAAACGGGAACTCAGCGGGAGGCGAAAAGGAGGCGGATTGGAAGGGGCTAAGGACGGGTCAAGCCCAAGTTTGGCAGCAGGCATGTTCTTTCATGCCACCAGGTTAAGCATCGCGAAAAAGTGGCAGATGCTGCCTCCCAGCACGAAGAGGTGCCAGACGCTGTGGGCGAAGGGCAGTTTTTTCAGCACAAAGAAAATTATGCCGAGGGTGTAGCAGGCCCCGCCGACGAACAGCCAGATGAGGGAAGCGGGTTCCAGATAGCTCAGAAGCGGCTTCACGGCAATAACGATCATCCACCCCATCAGCAGATAAATGAGAAGGGAGAGCTTTTTCCTGCGGTCGAGAGCGAAGATTTTCAGGTTGATGCCAACGATCGCCAGAGCCCAGATAACGCCAAACAGCGTCCAGCCCCAGGCTCCGCGCATCACACCGATGGTCACGGGGGTGTAAGTGCCCGCTATCAAAAGAAATATGGAGCAGTGGTCGAGAACACGGAAAAAGCGCTTGAGGCCGGGATGGGTGATGGCGTGATAGAGGGTGGATGCGAGGTAAAGGATGATCAGAGTGGCGCCGTAAACGCTGAAGGAGGCGATCTTCCAGGTATCTCCCTTCCGGGCGGCAAACACGACCAGAATCACCAGAGCGGCGATGCTGAGCCCGACTCCGGTGCCGTGGGTGATGCTGTTGGCGATTTCCTCGCCCAAACTTTGTTTGGTGGGCAGGGGTATCCGGTCAAGCCAGCTGGAGCCCTTTGGTTTGCGGGGCTTGTTTTTAGCGGGCATGGCCGGTCAGAAGCGGCTTGTACAGTCTCAGCACGCGTTTCGCGATCCGCTCCGGAACCAGGTCCGTGATGGGCTCTCCGGCCTTGATCCGGTCGCGGACAAGGGTGGAGGACACCTCACTGGGGCTGATCTTCAAGGTGTTGCGGCGGATGCGCTTGAGGATTTTTTCGTCGGCGGAATGGCCCGGGCGGGGAATGATTAGAAACCGCGCGTTGGCTTTGAGCCATTGGAAGTCATACCAGCGGGGCAGTCCAGCGATGTTGTCGGAACCGATCACCCAGAGGAAAACGTGGTCCGGATGCTTCTGGTAAAGGTGTTTGAGCAGGTCGGCAGTATAGCCGCTGCCTTGGGCGTCGTCATCCCAAACTTCCATGCCCGGTTCCAGCACGGCGGCCACCAGTTCGCGGCGGCGCCGGTAGTCAAGCAACACGCTGTCCCGCTTGAAGTTGTGTCTGGCATTGGGCAGGAAGACAACAGTCTGGGCGATGCCGCTCCGCAAGATTTCCCTGGCGATGTGCAGATGTCCGTTGTGAACGGGGTCGAAGCTGCCTCCGAGCAAGGCCTGGCAAATCATTTGAAGTACTTGGCCAGTTTTTTTGCTTCCTTCGAATCGGGGTATTTGGTTTTCAGACGGTCATATTCGACCGCGGCCTGGTCTTTCAGTTTCTGTTTATAGAGCAAAAGGGCAGAATAATAAAGGGATTCGCGGTCGAGGCGGTCTGTGTTGCCAAGTTCGGCCACTTCCTTGAAATACATCAGGGCGGAGCTGTAATCTTTCATCTTATAGTAGATGTAGCCGGTTCTAAACCTCTTCTCTATCAGCTTGTACTGCGCTTTTTGGATGTAATCGATGGCATCGGCGTAGAGTTCGCTTTTTGGATACTTTTCCAGGAAGCGGCGAAAGGCATCGATGGACTGGATGGTCTCGGTCTGGTCGTACTGAGGGCCGAGGGATTCCTCAAAAAGGCAGACAGCGTAACGGAAAACAGCAGTGGATACCTCGGCATGGGTGGGGAAGGAATCCGAAAATTCCTGATAAAGGAGCCGGGCTTCGGCGAATTTGTTGGCCTTGAAGAGGCAATCGGCCTGGCGCAGCAGGGCGCGGGCAGAGGAAGCGGACTGGCGCTCGAAGTAAACATCGCCATAGAGGTCCGCGGCGCGGGTGTATTTTCCCAGTTCGTAAAGTTCGTCGGCCTTGGCCAGTTTTTCCTCGGTGGTGAGGGTGCTCCGGTTCTGCGCGCAGGCAGAGAGCAACAGGATCAGGATAATCAGGATCAGGGGATATTTCATGCGGATTCCTTATTCGATCGTCCAAAGCAGGAAGATCAGCGAGGCCAGGGCGGTGGTGGCCAATACGGGTTCAAACCATTTGAGGCTGGATATAGAGGTTCCGCTGGATACGAGTTCACGGTCGGTGAAGCTCAGTTCGTCGATACGGAGCAGTTTGTAGCCCGGCAGGCTGATTTGCTTCACCTGGAAGGTGTAGAGCGGAAAGCGTTCACTTCGGTAGGAAAGAAAGTTTTTATGCTCGACAGTGGTGCCGCCGAGTTCCAGGCCAATGCTGACCAGATTGAGGCTTTGCAGCGCGTAGGGGGCAAGGTCAGCCAGGCTGTCCCCCTCCGCTGCTGAAAATGCCAAACCCGACAAAGGGTCGGCTTCACGCAGGTCGGCTCCTTTGGAGAGCAACAGCCCACGGATGAGAAAATCCAGCCGGGGAGTGAGGTCCCCGGCTTGAATATTCAGGATTAGCGGGCGTGAAACGTCGATCAATTCAACGATCTGCTCGCTGATTATTTCCGGCTCCGCGCTGGCGGATTGAGCCTCAGCCGCAAGGCCAAGGCTCATCAGAGCCAATAGCAGGACCAGAAGTTTTTTCATTAGGGTGTTCAGATTCTCTTCAGATACTTATCCACTATCTTCATCTGAGGATAGCCGGGATTGTAGTTTTTGATTACCATCAGTTCGTTGTAAGTGGATTCATAGTCCTGCATCTGGAAATAGGTAAGGCCGATCTTCAACTGGGCGTCCCAAGCCTTGTCGTGGCCCTGATAGCGGTCCACCACTTCCTGGAACTGGCGTAGCGCTTTGGGGTAGTTGCCGGCGCTGTAATAATTCTCGCCGATCCAGTAGTAGGCGTTGGGGCTGAGTTCACAATCGGGATTGGCTTTCAGGAATTCCTCAAAGAGCACGATGGAGTTTTCGTGCCGGCCTCTGTTGTATTCTGCAAGGGCTGCCTTGTACTGCTTGTTAATGGCTTCCAGGCGGCGTTTTTCTGCCGCGGTCCGTTCTTTCGTGATCACAGACTGCAGGTCGGTGGTGAGGCTGGTGAGGTCGCTGTTGACGGCATAGACCCGTTCGCGTAATTCGCTCATCTCGGTCATCACTTGCGTTCTGTCTTTTTTGAGTCCTTCCACGTCGGAACTCAGGGTCTGGCGGATGGCGGTAAGCTCGTTTTGGGATTTGGTGAGTTCACCGCGGATACGGGTGATTTCGGTCCAAATTGCTTCTTTTTCCTGGGCGGCGCTCTTTTGCTGGTCTTCGGTAAGGGTAGTCTGTGAGGCTTGTAACTCAGCCATGGCCTCTTTTTCGAGGTTGATGCCCTCGTTGAAGGCAGCCTGGTTTTCAGCGAATTCACCCAGTTGCTCCAGAATGGCGTCCTGCTCGTCCATAAAGAGGGCGATGGATTCGACTTCGGCGGTCAAGTCATCCAAAACTTGGGCAAGCCTGGTGCTTTCCTCTGTCAATTGGGCTACTTCTTCTTTGGTGGCAAAGCCGGACTGGGAGTCCTTCATCTGTTTGAGGTAATCAGAATAGGCGTCGAAGGTCTCGTTGGTATCGGTGGTGAGGGCGGTGAGTTTCTGCTCCAGCTTGGCGTTGGCCGCGATGGCCTCGTTTAGCTGGCCGCTGATGGCTGCCACTTCACCCTGGAGGTTCACCAGAGCCGTGGCTGAGTTCACGATTTCGTCCTGCATCGGTTCCAGCACCTGCAACTGCTCGTCCACGCTGTTTAGCCTGATGATCAGTTGGTCGAGCTTCTCCCTATTATTGATGATATCTTTGCGCGCCATTTCCAGTTCGGCGTCCTGATTGTTCTGCCGGGCCTCCATGATCTGGACCTTGGCTTGTTGCGCCTTGAAAGTCTTGTTGCTTACGCAGGCTGACAATGCCAGCATCACGATCAGCAGCGCGAATAACGTTTTTCTCATCTTTTCCTCCTTACTTTTAGATAGTTGATCTATTTAGCAATCAGAAATGCTTTGTATCCTGCGAAAGTGGAATACAGGTCGGCTTTGCTGCACAGCTCGTAAAGCGAATGCATGCCCATCAGGCCTGTGCCGCAGTCTATCACTTCTGCGCCCAGGTTGGCCAAAATGTAAGCGATGGTGCCGCCACCGCCTTCATCCACCTTGCCCAGTTCGCCCATCTGCCAGAAAACCCCGGCCGTGTCAAAGATGCGAATAACTTTGGCGGTGAATTCAGCGTTGGCGTCGTTGCAGCTGTATTTGCCGTTACTGCCGGTGAATTTGGAGATGCCGACGCCGTGGTTGAAAAGCACAGCGTTCTGGCGCTCGTGCACGTTTGGATAGTTGGGATCCACGGCCGCGGTCACGTCCCCGGAGAGGATCATGGAGTTCATAAAGGTCTGGCGCAGGTTCGAACTGCTGTCATTTTCGCCGTTGTGCCGGAGAAGGGAGGCTACGAAATCCTGGATGAAGACGGACTGGGCTCCGGTGTTGCCCTGGCTTCCAACTTCCTCCTTATCAGAGAAATAGACCACCATGGTGCGTTTGGGTTTGGCGTCCAGATTGGCCAGCATGGCCTGCAACCCGGCGTAGGCGCAGATGCGGTCGTCTTGGCCATAGCCCACCACCATCGAGGCGTCAAAGCCAGCGTCCCGGGCCGGAGTAGCCGGCACCAACTGCAGTTCGGCGGAGATGAAGTCCTGCTCGACAATTCCGTACTTCTTGTTCAAAAGCTTGAGGGCATAGGCTTTGAGGGCTTCTTTTTCCTCTTTGTCCGGTTCCTGCATGCCGCTGAAGATCAGGTTCATCCTCGAGGCGTCGATGGCGTCTGCCAGATTCTTGGTGTACTGTTCCTTGCGGGCCAGATGGGGCAGCAGGTCCGGAATGATAAAGACCGGGTCGCCTTCATCTTCGCCGATGCAGACATTCAGCAACGAGCCATCGGCTTTCACGATGACGCCGTGCAGCGCCAGCGGTGTGGATACCCACTGGTATTTCTTGATTCCGCCGTAATAGTGGGTGCGCATGCAGGCCATGTCGCTGTTTTTATCCTCGTAGAGCGGGTTTTGCTTGAGGTCCACCCTGGGTGCGTCAACGTGCGCGGCAACCATGTTCACTCCGTGGCTAACGGGCTCGCTGCCGATCACGGCCATGGCGATGGTCTTGCCGCGAAAGATGGAATAGACGCGTTTTCCGGCCTTGGCGGCGGTCAGGGGTTGAAACTTGTTCGCCTTGAGCAGGGCTTCCGTCCAGAGTACGGTTTCGCGCTCGGTCTTGGCTTTGTTCAGAAATTCCTTGTAAGGCCCTGCGAATGCCTGGGCTTCTCTGATTTTCGCGGCGGAAGCTTCTTTCCAGAAGTTTTTCCGCTCATACGTTAGAGTGTTTTTGGCTTTGTTTTTGGTTGCTTTCATTTATTCTCCATTTATGCTTATCAGGATATATTCAGGATTTCAAGGGTCCGTTCGCCCATAGGTGCTTTCACCACGGCGATTTCGCCGGCCTTTTTGCCAAGCAGGGCGTTTCCGATGGGCGACAGCACGGAAACCGGCTGGATGCCTTCTCGGTTGTGGAAGTTAAGCTCATCCACACCCACGATCTGGAAGGTGATTTCCTCGCCGTTGGCAGTGTCGCGGGTTTGGCAAACGCAGCCGAAGCGGGCTTTGTCTTTGGGGATGGAGTCGATGTCGATAACTTTCAGGTGCGAACAGCGACGGCGCAAATGGTCGATTTCACCGTCGATTTGGCGCTGTTTTTCACGCGCAGCCTTGTATTCTGCGTTCTCGCTCAAATCGCCGAATTCGCGGGCGACCATCACGGCCTTCACCACTTCGGGGCGTTCGCCCATCAGCTTTTGTATGCGGCGCTGAATTGCTTCCATGCCAGCGGGGGTTATCAGAATGCTGAGGTCCATTCAGGCAGGCTTCTTCTTTAGCAGGATGCGTTGGGCGGCCACGGCGGCCTTTTTGAGCCGGGCGTTGCCGCTTTTGGTCCAGTTCTCGACGGTCTCCTCGATTTCCGGATGATAGCTTTGCAAGGAGGCGCAGAGGATTTCAGCGCTTTGGGGATCGCGGCTCTGGTCATGTTGGCGCCAGACGTCCAGATAAAGCTCCCAGTCCAGCTTTTGAACCGCCTTGAGCAGGGTCACGTGGTTGGAGGCAAGATCGTCGAGAGGTTGCAGCCACTGGTTAACGAAGTGCTGCACCACCTCTCCGCTCAGTTCCGGGTTCCTTTTCAATAGCTTTATCAAAAGGTTCACGGCTTGTTTGCGCACCAGTTCCTTGCCGCTGCGGGTCCAGTCGTAGGCATAACTGAGGTATTCTTCCGGTTGCTTGCGCAGCAGCGGCAGCATCACTTTTTCAAAAATCGATGCCAGATCGGCATCATGGGCGTTGTTCACGGCTTTTTGCACCATGGGCAGGTACACCGCCGGTTTTTTCTGCACTAGCTTGGCCATGATGGCGATGAACGCGGTTCTGCCGGTTTCGCCTTTTTTATCCCAAAGGTGTTTGTAAAAATGCAGGTATTTCTCGTGATTCTTGCCCAGCTTCTTAACGATGCTATTGGCCACGTGCACAATCACTTGGGGAGGTATCTTTCCATTGACCCGTTCGGGATAGGCGATGAAGATTATTTCAAAGTCAAAGTCGTTTTGGGGCAGCTTCTTCTGCAGATACTCGATCGTGTCCTTTCTGAGCCTTTCCTTCCAGTCGATGGTAAGCATCTTTTCTCCTTTTCAATGGTTTTCTTCTCAAAATGCCAAAGGCAATCAGGGCAGGAAAATGTCAAGGGAAAATCGTTCGGTTCTCATACAAATCAGGTGGTTTTACCCGGGATGCTGAACACGATGGTGGGACTGTGTATTGGTTAGTGACCCTTTGGAGGAATGAAGCGAGGCGGTCTGGCCGTTAAGGCCCTGTCCAGTGGATCTAATACGCCTCCCGCATAATGCCCGCATTTGATGCGAGTATCTTGCGGGAGGCGGGGGAGAGGGCTGGTTGAAAGCGCTCAGGACCTGACAGGCAGGGCCTCTTGGCGGCTAAACATTTCTATCTAAAGAATCAAGTGGGTGCTCAATCAGAAAGCGGCCCGCAAGACTTACCTGATAAGGACGACGCGGCCGGTCCTGAACCTGCCGGCGCTGGACATCCGGTATTGGTAAACACCGCTGTTCACAGGGCTGCCTTGGGCATCAGTTCCGTCCCAGGTGAAGCCTGCCTTTCCTGCATTGTCCGCGGTGAGGTTCACGTTTTTCACCAACTGGCCGCGGATGTTGTAAATGGCAAATTCCACTCTGGCCCCGGCTTCGCTTTTGATGCTTATCCCGGTGCCGCCGTGGAAGGGATTTGGGGAAACCCTCACCCCAACTTCCACGGGGGCCAGCTGGTCGTCTGTGGCCACGCTGACCATCACGGAGACAGTGTTGGACGGGCCGGAAAGCATCGGGGGATCGTCAAAGACCGAGCGGACCCAGTATTCATGGGTGCCGAGGGAAACCCCGGTGTCGCTGAAAGAGAGGATGCCCGGATCTGAGAGGCTGGAGATGCTGTTGCTGTCACGGTAAATGCGGTAGCCTGCCAGGCCTCTTAAGCCAAAATGTTGGGGCGTTTCCCAGCTTAGCTGCACGGTGTCGGGCGGGATGCAGGTCCCCTGCAGGTTTTGAGGTGGCGGCAGCACCTCGATGGGAAGGGTGGGAGGGCTCATTACCGGCATTCCAGCCATTCCGTTTTCGTCCACCGGGGTCACCTGGATGGCTATGGGATAGCCCAAATCTTCATTCACGGCCCTGTAAACCACCTCGTTCGCGTTGGCAATGGCCTGGGGAATATCATTTATGAACCTGTACCACTGATAAGCGGTGTTGCCTTCGGCATCACCGTCCGCGTCGATGAAATCATAGCTGGCAAACTGCTGTTGATACAGAACCGGTGGCCCCGTGACCTGGAGGTTTTCAACAGTCGGGGCCAGGTTGGAATATCCAGTCCCGGAAAGTGTAACGCTGAGGTTTGGGTGGTTGTGGAGGTTACTGCTGACGGTGAGGTTCCCTGCGTAGGTTTGAACTGCGGCGGGGGTGAAAGTAACGGTGGCAGTGAGGGATGAAGAACCGGGGATGCTGAAGTTCGTCACGCTGCAGGTAAAGACCGGATTGTCGCTGGTGATTGTGCCGGAAACCGGGGTGTCAAGGTAGTTCGTGATCGTCAGCGGAAGGGTGGCCGCTCCGGAAAGGTAGGTGTCCGGAAAGTCCAGGGTGTTGGTGGAAAGCGGATAGTAGCCCGCCAGGTCAGCCAGGGGGTACTTCACTGCCTGGAGGATTTCCTTGGAATTCATGTTCTGCAAGAAGAAGATCATCTCGCAATTGGCCAGTTGCCAGGCTGGATTCGGGGTGAAGCTGAGGTTGATGGTGGTGGAGCCTCCGGTGCTGAGGTTGATGTCTGTTCCGTTCTGATCCGGCAACATGAGCCGGTTGACGTTTTCCAGCGTTGTCTGGTTTTGCCAGGGGAAAGCGATGTTGGATTCTGTGAGGACGGCGTGCAGCTTCACGTTTGTATTGCTGTCCGTCTCCGGCTTGGTAACCGTCACGGACAAATGGACTTGGGGTCCCTCCTGAGTGCCCTGGGCACTGATCGTGAAGTGGGAAGGCACGCCCAGCCGGGCTGTCACCCTGGGCAGGTATGTGGTGTAGAGGGATTGGGTGGCGCTGCCTCCGGAACTTGGGTTCAGGCCGTCAAACCAGGCTGTGGGGACTCCGGTGGGGTTGTAAAAGTTGTTGCGGGCCTCGGAATACTGGTTGGTGAAGGCGTCGCCGGTGTGGTTCTTGATGACGGCAACCGGATGCCCGTTTTGCAACAGGTCGTGGCAGGCCATGGCGGCGCCGGGGCAATACTGGCACCAGGTCCCCGTGACAACCTCCACCACCACCAGTTCGCGGGGTAGTGCACACAAAGCTGGCAGCAGCCCCAGCAAAGCCAGGAAAAGCAGGGTTGTTTTACGCATTTGGACCTCCTTTCAGGCAGAACAGCGGGAAAACAGGAATATCACATACCAGACCGGGCGAGGCGGAAACCGAGGTAGAAGACGGGGTCGTGAACGAAACTGCTGTAGCGCTTCGAGACGCGGCACCAAGCCGGGCTATTCAGAAAGAAGCCGCTGCGGATGATTCTGGTATCCCCGGCGGCAGGTCCGGTGGGGTTGGTCTGGGCTGTGCCAGAGTAATCGCCATTCCAGTCCCAGCACCATTCCCAGACGTTGCCGCTCATGTCATAAGCGCCGATGCCGTTGGGGGCTTTGGTCCCGACAGGATGGGTGTTTTCAGCCGAGTTTGATAAATACCAGGCCACGGAATTGATATCATCCGAACCCGCGTAGAGATAGTCTGGGCTGTTAGTTCCGCCGCGGGCGGCATATTCCCATTCTGCCTCTGTGGGCAGGCGGTAGCCGTTGGCGGTCCAGTCGCAGACCGCGGCGTTCCAGTTGTCATCCCAGCTGGAGGGAACGTTGCCCCAGTTGGCTGGATTGGTGGAGTCGAGGATTGTATAGACCGGGGTGAGGCCTTCAGCCATGCTGAGCAAGTTGCAGAATTTCAGGGTGGAGTACCAGGAGATGCTGTAAACTGGATAATTGGCTCCCACCCCGTAGCCGCTGGCGGGGTTGGAACCCATCACTGCTTGCCATTCGCCTTGGGTTACCTCATACTTGCCGATGTAGAAAGGACTTAGAATCACGCTGTGGGTGGGAAGTTCGTCGGTGGTTCCCTCTCCTCTGGTGTCGCCCATTGTGAACGAACCGCCTGAAAGATAGATCATATTTGAAGGGGCGATGGTGTATTCCGCGCTGCTCACCGCGCTGGGAGTCCAGCCTGACTTGAAGCCCTGTGCTTTCAGGGTGGTGGTCTCGTCGATGTGGATAGGGGTTGAATATATCTCAGACTCGGAGCCAGGCTCACTGCCGTCTGTGGTGTAGCGGATGGTGGCTCCACTTGTGGGGCAGGTGATGGTCACGTTTTGCGCGTTTTCGTAGGACCCAGCGGGGGGATTGAAGACTGGCGCTGCCACTTCTCCAGCTCCGTCATCGGCTATCACTTTTACGCGATAGTTTTTGCCGCTGCCTACTCCATCAGAAATGTAATTCCAGTTGATCTGATACTGGGCGCCAGAGGCCGTGGTAGAAATGGTTCCAACATCTCCGCTGAGGGCAGTGGGAAAGATGGTGTAGCTGGCTCCACCGTCATTGGAAACCTGCACTGAGATTTCACAGGGCAAGTTGTCCGGATGGGCCAGATGGTAGTTGATCAGGACCTGGTCGTACAACTGCCCGGCCGTAATGTTTGTCAGCACTGGGGCTGCCGATAACAGGCCGGCTGTAAGGAACAGGATGAAAATCGCGAGCTTGTTCATTTCGCCTCCCTCATTTGATCAGCACCAGTTTGGCGCTGGAATTGTGGCTGGGGGATTTGAGCCGGATTAGATAGATTCCGCTGGCGCAGGGCTCGCCTGAGAGGTCATGTCCGTTCCAAACGAAATTATGGTTGCCTGGAGCGTAGGTCTGGGAGCGCACTAACTGCCCGGATAGATTGTAGATGCCGCAGGTGGCTGTTTCCCCTGCTTTGACGGTAAGGCTCACACAGGCTTTCCCACCGCTGCGGAAGGGATTGGGACTGGCAGGCTGCATACCGGTGAACAGTGTGGCTGGAGGCAGAAGGGATTCATCCACCGATGTTGCTATGATCTCAAAAATGTTGGATTCGCCCTCCGCGATGAACGCGGACAAATTCCCTACCAAAACGAAAAGCGCGAACAGGGTCAGCAGCTTGTTCATGCTATGCTCCTTGTGTTTTGTTTATAGGTTGGTTCTGCGCGAGAAAGCGCGCTCTGGACTGGAACGGCGCGGCACAGGACAGCACTCAGCGACATTCCTAATCATAACATTGACGTTTGACGAAGTTTTGCATAGTTCCTCTCCCTGTCAAGATTTATTTTGTACTCACATCCCTGTTTTGAGACAGGATATTCTTGAGCTTACATTTATTGTTGTAGTCGATGCTCGTTTCTTGCTCGGCTCCAGCTTCTCGGCTTTGGAAACGTAGCATGAATTGATAGAAGCCAGCCCGAAAAAAAAGCTTGCCTAAATTCCTTGAACAAGATTTATGGAACACAAAAATGTTTTGGCTCGATTTGAGCTGCAATGGGAGCGTCAATGAGGTTAAAGACCTTTCCCGGGGGAGTTCATCCCCACGATAACAAGCGTTTTTCCGCCTCCGCCCCGATCGAGGAGATGCCCCTGCCCCAGCGGGTGGTTATCCCCATGTCCCAGCACATCGGAGCGCCTTCCGTGCCGATCGTCAAGGTGGGCGACGAGGTGAAAGCAGGGCAGAAGATCGCGGACGCTGGAGGATTCGTATCCATTCCCCAGCATGCCTCGATCAGCGGCAAAGTTACCAAGATCGACACTTTTCCCCATCCATCGGGCGCTTCGGCCCTGGCCATCGAAATCACGGGCGACGGAACCGACAACTGGATTGAGTTTGCTGATGACCCTAATTTCCTGGACCTGTCTGCCGATGAGATGAAAAAACGCATCGGCGACGCCGGAATCTGCGGCATGGGCGGAGCAGGCTTCCCCACCTTAGTGAAGCTTTCACCCCCGACGGACAAACCCATCGACACCGTTATCCTGAACGGTGTGGAGTGTGAACCATACCTCACCGCTGACGACCGGCTGATGCTGGAAAAAACGCAGGAAGTGGTGAACGGGCTGAAGATCCTGATGAAGGTCCTGGGCGCAAAGCAAGGCATCATCGGTATCGAAGCCAACAAACCAGACGACATCGCCGCCATGAAAAAGATAATGGCCTCCGAAAGCCGATTTAGGGTGGTGCCGCTCAAACTTCAGTACCCCCAGGGCGCGGAAAAGCAGCTTATCTACGCCGTGACGCGCAGAAAAGTGCCCGTTGGAGGATTGCCAATGGCTGTGGGCGTGGTGGTGCAGAACGTGGGCACTGCCTTTGCTATTTATGAGGCGGTGCGCTATCAAAAGCCTCTGGTGGAGCGGATAATATCCGTTACCGGCAGCGTGGTGGCGCATCCCAAAAACCTCAAAGCCCGGATTGGGACTTCCTTTTCTGATCTGGTGGAGTTTTGCGGCGGCGTGAGCTCGGACCCGGGAAAGATCATTTCCGGCGGCCCGATGATGGGTTTCGCCCTGCCCTCGCTGGCGGCGCCGATGGCCAAAGGCAGCTCCGGCCTTGTGCTGATGAGCGAAAAAGAGAGCAAAACGCTTGAAGAACGCAATTGCCTCCGCTGCGCGCGCTGCGTGGATGTTTGCCCGATGAACCTGCTGCCCTGCCAGATCGCCCAGGCTGTTAAAGCCGGGGCGCTGGACCTCGCTCTTAAAGCGGGACTGGAAGACTGCATGAAATGCGGAAGTTGCGCCTACGTTTGCCCAGCGCACATCCGCCTGGTGCAGTGGATAGACACCGGCAAGATCCAGCACGCGGAAGCCCTGCGCGGCAAGAAATAGAGGTTATGCCATGAAAGAAAGATATACAGTTTCACCCGCGCCCCATCTCCATGACAACAGCAGCATCCCCAACGTGATGTGGAACGTGGTGCTGGCCTTGCTGCCGGCGCTGGGTTTCGCGGTTTACTACTGGGGCTGGCGTTCGCTCTGGCTCACCCTGCTGGGCATTTCGGCCGCCGTGGGCGCCGAAGCCCTGATCCAGTGGCTGCGCAAGGTTCCCGTCAGGGTTTCCGATGGTTCGGCAGTGCTCACCGGCATGCTGCTGACCTACAACATTTCGCCTTCATCACCCTGGTGGCTGCCCGTGGTGGGAGCGGTTTTCGCCATCGCCATCGGCAAGCAGGTCTTTGGCGGACTGGGCAACAACCCGGTGAACCCGGCTCTGCTGGGACGCGCCTTTTTGCTGGCTTCCTGGCCCGCGCTGATGACTGGAATCCAAACTTGGAAGCAGCCGGGAACGGCCATCTCCATGAGCGGCATCGACCCCCGCATCATCGATCCTAACCTCCAGGCCGTTTCCGGCAAAGCTTATGAACTCGTGACCGGCGCCACACCCCTGAACCTGGCCCAGACCCTGCGCGACAGCACATTCGTGAACTCCCTCGCTGCCACCAGGGATGCCAGCCTGGACCTCAGCAACAGGATATTCAACGGCATGCTCGACCTCGGCACCCTCAAAAACCTGTTCTGGGGCCAAATCGGCGGCTGCATCGGCGAAGTTTCGGTGTTCGCGCTGCTGCTGGGCGCCGTTTATCTGCTCTGGCGCAGGATCATAGAGTGGCGCATCCCCTTCTTCTACCTGCTGACGGTGTTTGTGCTCACTTTCCTGTTCGGCGGGTTGCCCGGAACTGGCTATTCGCTTACCCTGCCGATCTTTCACCTTTTCTCCGGCGGACTGCTGCTGGGCGCTTTCTTCATGGCGACGGACTACACCACCAGCCCAATAACCAAAAACGGCAGGGTGGTTTATGCCATCGGTTGCGGCTTGCTCACTGTGATAATCCGTTTGGTGGGTGGATATCCTGAAGGGGTCTCCTACTCCATTCTGTTCATGAATGTTATGACCCCCCTCATCGACATTCTCACCCATCCCAAAGCCTTCGGGAGGTCCAAGAAATGAAAATGTTCCTCAAACTCGGCCTCATCCTGCTGGCGTTCTGCGTTGTGGCCACGGCTCTTCTGGCCTATGTGAATTCGGTAACCAAACCCAAAATCGACGAACTGAAGGTAAAAGAAGCCGAGGAAGCCAGAAGTTCGCTGATCCCGGGCTCGACCTTTGAAGAGCAATCCTTCAAAGCCGGGGAGGAATCCCACACCTATTACGTGGCCAAAGACACTACAACCGGCCAGATCAAAGGCTACACCTTCACCGCTGCCAAAAACGGATATTCAAGCAACGTGAAGACAATGGCCGCCATCGACCCTGATTTTAAGCTGATCGCCATCAAGGTGATAGAGCAGGCAGAAACCCCCGGCCTCGGCGCGAACAGCACCCAAAGCTTCTTCACAGACCAGTTCAAAGGTCTGGCAGCCGACCAGTTGCTGGTGGACAAGGACGGCGGACCGATCAAGGCGCTGACAGGTGCCACCATCACTTCCCGCGCGGTAGCGAACTCGCTGAAGGAGCAGATAACCTTGCTGCGCGCAGACATTGAATCCCGGCAAGGGGAGGCGCAACCATGAGCTTCATAAAAGAACTTACTAAGGGGATCATCAAAGAAAACCCTACCTTCGTGATCGTGCTGGGTATGTGCCCCACCCTGGCGACATCGACTTCGGTGAACAACGCAGTCGGGATGGGCGTCGCGGCCACTTTCGTGCTGGTTTGCTCGAACATCATGATCTCGCTGATAAAGAACATCACGCCGGACAAAATCCGCATCCCCGTCTATGTGGTCGTGATAGCGGCCTTCGTGTCAGTCGTGGACATGGCGATGGCGGCTTTCATTCCGGACCTGCACAAGTCCCTGGGCTTGTTCATACCTCTTATAGTGGTGAACTGCATCATCCTGGGCCGCGCTGAAGCCTTCGCCAACAAGAACAACGTTTTGAACTCCATGGCCGACGGAATCGGCATGGGGCTGGGCTTCACCCTTTCTCTCTCGGTGATGGCCACGTTCCGCGAAATCCTGGGCAACGGCACCTGGGCCGGGATGAGGGTAATGCCTCATAGCTACAATCCAATGCTGATAGCCATTCTCGCGCCTGGAGCCTTTTTCACCCTGGGCCTGCTGATGGCGACGATCAATCTGCTGAAGGGGAGGAAACAATGAACTTTCTGGGCCAACTTTTCGTGATGGCGGTGAGCGCCATCTTCATCCAGAACTTCGTGCTGTCTCGGTTTTTGGGACTCTGCCCCTATCTGGGAGTTTCCAAGAAAATGGATTCCGCCTTCGGTATGGGCATGGCCGTTATCTTTGTGATGACCATGGCTTCGGCCATCTGTTTCCTGATTTACAAATACCTGCTGGTGCCGTATGGGCTCACCTATCTGAGCACGCTGGCCTTCATCCTCACCATCGCAGCCCTGGTGCAGTTCGTGGAAATGGTCATCCAGAAAAACGCCCCCGCCCTCTACAAAGCTCTGGGCGTCTATCTGCCTCTGATCACAACCAACTGCGCCGTGCTGGGAGTGGCTATCCTGAACATCACCCCGCTTGCAGACGGCTCCACCTACAATTTCCTCTTTGCCACCCTGAACGGATTCCTTTCGGGCGTGGGCTTCACCTTTGTCCTGCTGGCAATGGCCGGCATCCGCCAGCGTCTGGAACTGGTAGACATGCCAAAAAGCATGGAAGGTTTCGCCAGCGGCATGATTCTGGCCGGAACCATGGCCCTGGCCTTCTACGGCTTCATGGGGCTGAAAATCTGAGGAAGGGAAAATGACGCCAATGACACCGTTCATCATCCTCACCGCCTCCATGACATCCCAGATAGTGACCCCAGTCATCATTTTAGGCGCCATGGGCCTGATCTTTGGGCTCGTCCTGGCTTTCGCCGCCAAGGTTTTCACCGTGACTGTTGACCCCCGGGTGGAGCAAATCATTTCCGTGCTTCCCGGCGCCAACTGCGGTGCCTGCGGATCCGCAGGTTGCTCTGGCTATGCCGATTCCGTGGTTAACGGAGGAGCGCCCTGCAACCTTTGCGCCCCTGGAGGCGCCGCTGTCGCCAAGGCCATAGCCGGCATCATGGGCACGGAAGCCGGCGCGGTGGAGAAAAAAGTCGCGGTGATCCACTGCAGTTCCGGTGGCCGCGACAATACGAAGTGGAAATATGCCTACAAGGGCATCGAAAGCTGCCTTTCTGCGGCCAGCATTGCCGGCGGTCCGAACTCCTGTTCCTGGGGCTGCATTGGCTTCAACGACTGCGTTAAAGCCTGCATGTTTGGCGCCATCAGCATTGATGAAAGCGGAATGCGCGTGATAGACCCGGAAAAATGCACCGCCTGCGGAGCCTGCGTTAAAGCCTGCCCCCGCAAGCTGATAGAGTTGGTTCCGCTTAAAAACTCCGTTCATATCAAATGCTCCTCCCAAGACAAGGGCCCCCTTGCCAGGCAAAGCTGCGGCAACGAAAAACCCTGCCTCGGCTGCGGAATCTGTTCACGCAAATGCCCGGTGCAGGCCATCACCATCGAAAACAACCTCGCCCGCATCGACTATGCGAAATGTGTCAACTGCGGCATCTGCGCTACAGCCTGCCCCAGCGGTGCTATTCTTGACCTGCTTGGCGGGCGCCGCAAGAAAGCTGAAATCAACGGTGGACTCTGCATCGGCTGCACCATCTGCGCGAAAAGCTGTCCCGTGGAAGCCATCAGCGGAGAAGTGAAACAGGCGCATAAGATTGACAGAGGCAAATGCGTCGGCTGTGAAGTATGTGTGGGCAAATGCCCCAAGCAAGCCATCAAAATGACATAATTCCAAGCCGATACCTTTCTCAAGGCGGGAGCGAATCCCGCCTTTTCTTTATTCCTCCTTAACTCCCGAAGCCTTGCCTGACGCACGCCCCTTGAAGGATTCCCGCATATACTGCGGGAGGCGACACGAAGCCGGATTATAGACCGTTAAGGCTGTGATGGCCGCGGATGGTTCCCCATCCTGAAACCGCCTCCCTGCCGCCCGGTAAGGTGTCCATGATTTTTGCGATTGACACAAACCGCCCATTCAAATTTATAGATAAAATCAGAATTTCAGACAGCTATGGAGAGATAATGCCCTATATTTCCAATACTGAAGCCGAACGGCGCCAGATGCTCGAGCGGATCGGAGCGGAATCATTTGAAGAACTGATTTCGGCGATTCCCAAGCATTTGCGCCTGCAAGGCCTTTTGAAGCTGGAAGCCCCGCTTTCAGAGCTTGAAATGACCCGGCGCATCCAGGAACGCACCTGCGGAAACGTTTGCGCGCAAAAGGCCAGTTCCTTTTTGGGGGCGGGGGTTTACGACCATTTCATCCCCGCCGCGGTTGACAGCATTGTGTCCCGACCGGAGTTTTTCACCGCCTACACGCCCTACCAGGCTGAAGTCAGCCAGGGCACTTTGCAGTTCATATATGAATACCAGACAATGATATGCGAACTCACCGGCATGGAGGTGGCCAACGCCTCCATGTATGACGGGGCTTCGGCAGCGGCGGAAGCCATCCTGATGGCGGTGCGCAAGAACGGCCTCAAAAAAGCCATCCTCCCCGCCAGCCTTCATCCCGAATATGTGAAAGTGATAAAATCCTACACAGAAGGAATCGGGGTGGAACTCATTACCTGCAAAGCCAAGGCCGGCGTGATGGATATTGACGATTTGACGGCAAAAATGGACGCCAGCGTTGGCAGCGTGGTTATCCAGACCCCCAACTTCTGGGGCAACATAGAGCCGCTTGCTGACCTGGAAAAGGTGGTCCACAGCAATCCCAAAGCTTTGCTGATCGTAGCCGCTGACCCCATCTCCCTGGCGATTCTGAAAGCGCCGGGGGCATTGGGCGCGGACATCGTTGTGGGCGAAGGACAGGCTCTGGGCAACAGCATGTACATGGGCGGCCCCCTGTTTGGATTTTTCGCCACCAAGCTGAACATGGCCCGTTCCATGCCGGGCCGCATCGTTGGAGGAACCCTGGACAAGGACGGAAAGCGGGCTTACGCCCTCACCCTCCAGGCCAGGGAA
Organism: Candidatus Cloacimonadota bacterium; assembly: GCA_012516855.1. Taxonomy (NCBI): domain Bacteria; kingdom Pseudomonadati; phylum Candidatus Cloacimonadota; species Candidatus Cloacimonadota bacterium. The sequence continues at coordinate 30,422 of JAAYWB010000057.1, read as the reverse complement.
CAGCACATCCGGCGCGCCAAGGCCACCTCGAACATCTGTTCCAACGAATCGCTCTGCACTTTGGCGGCAACCGTCTATCTGAGCCTGATGGGAAGCGACGGGCTGGCTGAAGTGGCCACCCAATCCACCCAACTGACACATTACATGGCCCAGAAAATCGCCTCCGTGCCCGGATTTTCCCTCGTCTGGCCTAACGCTGCTTTCTTCAAGGAATTCGTGGTGAACTGCCCCGTGCCGGCCAGTCAGGTGATTGCCGACCTGCTCGACCACGGCATCTACGCCGGTGTGGACCTGGGCACCTTCGGCCAGGACAGCCGCCAGCTTCTGATAGCCGTCACGGAAAAGAAAACGGTGGCTGAAATCGACGACTACATCGAAACCCTGCGGGAGCTGAATTATGAGTAAGACCATTTTTGAACACAGCGTTGCCGGCCGCAAGGGGGTAACCCTTCCCCGGCGGGAACTGAACACGGAAGTGAAAGACTTTTTTCCTTCCGAATATCTGCGCGAAACGGCTCCCCGGCTGCCCCAGGTGAGCGAATTGGACGTAATGCGCCACTACATAAAGCTTTCGCACCGGAACCACTTCATCGAGAAAGGGCTCTACCCTCTGGGAAGCTGCACCATGAAATACAATCCCAAGTCCCACGAAGCCCTGGTGCGCCATTCCTGTTTCAACAACATCCACCCCTGCCAGCCTGAATCCACCCTGCAAGGCTCGCTGGAAATCCTTTACGAGCTTCAGCAGGACCTGGCCGAGATTTCCGGCATGCACAAAGTCACGCTGCAGCCTGTGGCTGGGGCTCAGGGCGAATTCACCGGTATCAAAGTGATCGCCGCCTATCACCGGGCCAAAGGCAATCACCACAAGACGAAAATCATCATCCCGGATTCAGCGCATGGAACCAACCCCGCCACCTGTTCCCTGGTGGGTTATGATGTGGTGGAACTGAAATCTGATGCCCGCGGGCGCTGCGATATGGAGCACCTGAAAAGCATAGTTGATGACAGCATCGCCGGCTTTATGCTCACCAATCCCAATACGCTGGGCCTTTTTGAAGATCAGATCGAAGAAATCGCAGACATCATCCACAGCGTGGACGGCCTCATCTACATGGACGGGGCAAACCTGAATGCGCTGCTGGGCATTGTGCAGCCCGGCAAGATCGGCTTCGACGTGATGCACTTCAACCTGCACAAGACTTTCGCCACGCCCCACGGAGGCGGCGGGCCGGGCAGCGGTCCAGTTGGCGTTGTTGAAAAACTCGCACCCTATCTGCCTGTGCCAACCATCGGCCACAGCGAGGATGGCTATTTCTTCGACTTTGGGCATGCAGAGACCTCCATCGGCAAGGTACACACCTTCCACGGCAACTTTGCAGTGCTGCTGCGCGCCTATATCTATATCAAGATGCTGGGCGCGGAGGGCCTGAAACGGGTGTCCGAAAACGCTGTGGTCAATGCCAATTATCTGATGGTCCTGCTGAAAGACCATTACCACATCCAGCACACGGAACACTGCATGCACGAGTTCGTGGCGGATTCGATGTGGCAGAAAAAGGAATTTGGAGTGACCACTCTGGACATTGCCAAGAGGTTGCTGGACAAAGGATTCCACGCGCCCACGGTCTATTTCCCGCTGATCGTTCCCGAAGCCATGATGATAGAACCAACGGAGACCGAAAGCAAGGAATCCCTGGACGCTTTCGCCGCCGCGATGATAGAAATCGCGCAGGAATGTCACGACAACCCGGAATTACTTCATGAAGCTCCGCTCACCACACCGGTGCGCAGGGTTGACGACGTGCGCGCCGTCAAATTCCTCGACGTGGCCTTTTCCCCGGGGGAATGAACCCACGAGACTATTTGGAGATAAGATAAAATGAAGAGAACACTGATCTTGCTGACCTGCCTGGTGCTGGTATCGATCGTTTTTGCCGCCGATGTCAAGCTGGGCTATGTGAACACGGACCGCCTTCTGCTGGAAAGTAACGAAGCGGCCGAAATCTCCCGCCTGTTCAATCTGGACAAGCAAAACTGGACCAACCAGGTCAAGAAGCTTGACGATGAAATCAAGCAGATGGAACGCAACTTTGAAATCGACAAGCTTACCAAGACCGAAGCCGCCAAACGCGACGCCCAAGCCAAGATCGACGCCAAAAAAGCCGAGGCGGGACGCCTGCTGGAAGAATACTTCGGCGAAGGTGGAAAGGCGGAACAGCGTTACCGCGAACTGATCGATCCCCTCACCCTGAAAATCCACAACCTCATCGTGAAAACCGCCGAAGACGAGAAATACACCATGATCTTCGACGTTAGCATGGGCACGGTGCTTTACGCCCTTCCGGCTCTGGACCTCACAGAACAGATTCTGCTGGAACTGAACAAAGACACCCAGCCTCCCGCTGATGGAGGCTTGCTGCAAAATGAGGTTGAGTCCGAGGATCCCTTTAAGACCGAAGAACCGAAAGAAGAGTTCCCCGACTTCAAGCCATGAGGAAATTCGCTTCTGCCCTTTCCGGAGCAGAAATCCAGGCAATCTGCGGAGGCGAATTCCGGGGCGATGACAAACTGCAGGCTTCCAGCGTGGCTGACCCCGCCGAAGCCACAGCAGACAGCGTTGTTTACTTTGAACAAAGCCGTCTTTTTGAAGCTGTAAGGGAATCCCAGGCAGGGCTGGTTATCTGTATGCCGGACCAGGCAAATCTGCTGCCGGGGCGGAACCTATTGCTGCATCCCAGGCCGGGATTCGCCATGATGAAGCTGGTGAGCTGTTGGCTTTCGCATGAGGCTGAAAAGCCTGCACCGGGCATTCATCCCAGCGCGGAGGTCCATACCAGCGTTGTTTTGGGCGAAGACATACACATCGGCCCGGGCTGCGTTATCGGCAAGGGTTGCCGGATCGAAAGCGGAGCGGTGATAGAATCGCATTGCGTGATCGGCGCCGAATGCGCCATCGGAAAAAACACCCGGCTACATCCCCGGGTTACACTCTACCCATTCAGCTTCATCGGCTCTGAATGCATCATCCACAGCGGAGTGGTGATCGGAGCGGATGGGTTTGGATTCGTTCTGGAGGATGGGGTCCAGCTAAAAATCCCCCAGGTGGGCAATGTGCAAATCGGCGACCACGTCGAAATCGGTGCCAATTCCACTGTGGACTGCGGAACCCTTGGTCCCACCAGCATCGGTGACGGCACCAAAATCGACAACCTCGTGCAAATCGGCCATAATTGCCGGATCGGCAAACACTGCATCCTTTGCGCGCAGGTGGGCCTCGCAGGCAGCACGGTATTGGGTGATTACGTTTACTTGGCTGGCAAAGCTGGGGCCGCCGGGCATTTGAGCATTGGTGACCGTGCCATGGTTGGCGCCCAGGGCGGAGTTACCCACGACCTTGCCCCCGACGGGCTTTATTGGGGCACGCCGGCTATTGACGCCAACGCCTACAAACGCATTCTGGCTATCCAGAGAAAATTGCCCGAAATCTATGGGCACTACCGCAACCAGTTGAAACATAAAGAGGACTGAGCAATGGCAGAGTTTAAACATACCATTAAATCGGAAGTAAGCTACACCGGGGTCGGCCTTCATTCAGGAGAGATTTCCACCATCCGCTTCAAGCCGGCCGGAAAGGATGAGGGCATCGTCTTCATTCGCACCGACTTGCCGGACAAACCGGAAATCCCGGCAGATATCGATCACGTTGTGGATATATCCAGAGGGACAACCATAGGCTTGAAAGGCGTGACCGTTGGAACCATAGAGCATGTTCTGGCCGCTGTAAAGGGCCTCATGATAGACAACATCCGCATCGAGATAGACGGTCCGGAAGTGCCTGTGGGAGATGGTTCCCCCCTGGTTTTCGTGAATCTGCTGAAACAGGCAGGCTACGAAGAGCAGGATTCGGAACGGGTCTATTTCGAATTTGACGAGGCGATAAGCTATTCCTGCCCTGATGATAACGTCGATGTGGTTGTGGTACCGTCGAACGAATTGAAGGTGACCTTCATGATCGACTACAAGCACCCCCATCTGGGCACTCAGTACACCTTTCTGCCGAACCTTAGGCACTTTGAGCGGGATTTTGCAGGAGCGCGCACCTTCTGCTTCATTAAAGAAATCCTCCAGCTAAAGGAACAAGGCCTCATCAAAGGCGGTTCGCTGGATAACGCCCTGGTGATAGCGGAACCGGACATGAGCACGGCAGAACTTGAGCATCTGCGCGAAGTCTTTAACTATCACAAGCCCATCACGGTTTCCCCCGAAGGCATTCTGGAAAGCCATCCGCTGAGGTATTCAAACGAGTTTGTGCGCCACAAGGTTGTGGACCTGATCGGTGACATGGCCCTCTTGGGCATGCCCATCCGCGGCCACATCCTCGCCGCCCGCAGCGGCCATAAAACCAATGTGGAACTTGTGAAGAAGCTTCGCCAAATCCAACTGAAGCACGAATTGAAAAAGAAATACCAAAAAGACCACAACAAGGACCTTGTCTTTGATATCAACGCCATCATGAGGATCATCCCCCACCGTTATCCTTTCCTGCTGGTGGACAAGATCATCGACCTGAAACCGGGCGAATCTATCACCGGCATTAAAAACGTAACCATCAATGAACCTTTCTTCCAGGGGCATTTTCCCGGCCATCCCATCATGCCCGGCGTGTTGATCGTGGAGGGAATGGCCCAGACCGGCGGCATCATCCTGATGCGCCAGATGGACGATCCTGCCGAGTGGGTGGCCTATTTCGCCTCCATCGACAACGTGAAGTTCCGTAAACCCGTATTGCCGGGCGACACCCTGCGCTACGAACTGAAAGTCATCTCGCTGAAACGCAGTCTTTCCAAGATGCACGGCGAGGCCTATGTGGGCGATGAGAAAGTTGCCGAGGGCGATTTTCTGGCCATGCTGCAGAAAAGAGATTCATGAGCCTGATCCATCCCACCGCCATCATCTACCCCGGAGCCGTGATTGGTGAAGACTGCGAAATCGGCCCCCATTGCCAGATCGGGGCGGAAGTGGTTTTGGGCAGAAGAAACAAGCTTCACTCCCATGTTATCCTTATGGGTGAGGCTCACATCGGCGACGGCAACCAGATATTCTCTTACGCAGTGATTGGAACCGATCCCCAAGACCTTAAATACCGCGGAGAAAAGACCGGCCTCAGCATCGGCAACCGCAACGTGATCCGTGAATTCGTAACGATAAACCGCAGCAACTGCAGCAGCGAACTCACCAGCGTTGGTGACGGCAACCTGCTGATGGAGTATGTGCATGTGGGCCATAATTGCCAAATCGGCTCCGGGTGCGTGATAGCCAACACAGTGCAGATGGCGGGGCATCTGGTGATAGAAGATTATGTTAGCATCGGCGGACTTACCGCCATACACCAGTTCGTGCATATAGGCACCCACGCTTTTGTGGGTGGGGCTTCCGCAGTGAAAAAGGACATCCCGCCCTACACCCGGGGCATGGGCAATCCTTATAAAACCTCCGGCCTGAACAGCGTGGGTTTGCAGCGCAGAGGCTTTTCCAGCGAAAGCCTAGACTCCATCAAAGAGATTTACCGTGTCTTTTACCGCCAGGGGCTGAACGTCTCCCAAGCGTTGGAAATCGTTGAATCCTGGCCAACCCTCACTCCCGAGCAACGGATTTTCCTGGAATTCGTACGCTCTTCAGAGAGAGGCCTCTCGAACTGACATCCGAAGCTTCCTCATCGGAGTCATCGGGAGCAGACAGGACAGGATGATTACCGGCTTTTTGCATTGACAAAAAACAGCATGCCAAGATTATTGAGTAATATTATAGATGGAGTATGAACATGGAAAATAGGACATGGGAATACGTGAGCGTGTTCATTATGTCCTGGTTGCTCGTTTACGGACTCACGCCTTTTATCATCAAGCTTGCCAAGGCGCTGAACTTCGTGGACAAACCCGAAGCCAGAAAGATACATCTCACCAGCGTCCCATACATGGGCGGGCTGAGTGTGTTCATTGGTTTTTTCCTGCTCTGCATCTATGATGTGACCATATCCGCAAACCGCAGCTTCGATCCCGCGATGCTGGGCTACCTGGGTGGTTCCCTGCTGATCATGCTGATCGGCCTCATTGATGACCGCTTCGGCATGAACCCCATCATCAAACTGATCGGACAAATCACTGTAAGCCTGCTTTTCATTCTCACGAACTTCCAGTTTTCGGAATTACGGGACATGTTTGGGTCGGTCTATATCTCCCTTCCGGTGATGGTTCTTTGGATGGTTGGCCTGATGAACGCTCTGAATTTCCTGGACAACATGGACGGCATCCTGAGCGGAATCGCGGGAATCCTTGGCTTGGGATTTTTTGCCTTCAGCTTGGCCAACACCACTGGCTCGAATGGAGCGGAGATGGCTTTCATCGGCTTGATATCGTTGAGTTTCGCGGGCAGCGTTTTGGGCTTTCTGCCCTACAACTTTAACCCCGCCAAAATCTTCCTGGGCGACGCGGGATCTATGTTCATCGGCTATTTTCTGTCCTCGATGGGCACCCTCATGGCCCGCTATGCTGTGCTGACCAGGGAAAACAACGTTTTCTACCTATTGCCCGTTCTGCTGCTCAGCTACGCCATTTTCGACATCTCCCTGGTGAGCTACACCCGCAAGCGCGATGGGCGCCACGTGATGCAGGGCGGCAGGGACCATTCCACCCACCGCATAAACACTGCGCTTGGCTCCATCAAGATCACCGCCCTGATCATCTATGCCATCAACATCCTCATCGTGCTCACCACTATCATTATATTCATCACCGGGAACCAAGTGCTGCTGCTGGTTTCCACTGTGATGCTGGCTACTTTTTTCATAGTCTTTGGACGCAAACTGGACCAGATACCGATCGTGGTGCCAAGCAACCAAAAAAAAAGCAATAAAGTGGAAAAATGAGCCGTCCTATCAGAACTGGAAACAAGGGTTCTCGCAACAGGCTTGGAGAGTTTGTGAACAACCGTTTGCCGATCCTGTTCACTGCACTTCTCCTCGTGTTTGCAAGCGCCTGCGAAATAAACAAATACAATAGTGCTGAAGACCATTACAACAATCGGCGCTATGCCGCGGCGATCCAGGAACTGGATAATTACATCAAAACCGGGCAAAACGGCGCCTTGATCACCCGCGGAGAAATTCTGCGCGGTCAGTGCTATTATGAGTTGGGATTGCTAGCCCTGCAACGCGAAAGCTACGATTTGGCGATAAAGTTTTTAAAGCTCTCCAATTCGCAAGAAGCGGACCAAGCTCTTGGCCGTATTTACCGTGACATGGCTGACAAAGCTTTGGCCCAGGGAAACAAGCGGCTTTCGCTGGATTTCGTGAACGCCATCCTGCGTGAGATTCCCGGTTCAGAACTCTCAGCGGAAATGCTCAACCGCCGAATCGGCTTCCGGCTGGACACCTTCATCGACCATGAAGGCGCCTGGCAGGACTACATGGACCTCTTCGACAATTATCCAAACAACGCCTTCGAAGTAGCCGCCCGCAAACAAATCTTGCGCATTATCCCTGCTAAGGTGGACCAAGCCCGTCAGCTTTACAACACCGGCTACTACAGCGAAGGCTTGCGCATCCTCTTTGAACTGGGCAAATACCCGGTGGTGGAAAGCTCCGCCAACAACCAGATGATCGCCGAAGCCTACATCGGCCAGGCGGAAAGCTATCTGAAGGGACAAAACTATCTGGAGGCCGACCGCTTCTTTCGCATCGCAGTGCAGTATGATCCGGGTAAAAAAGCCCAGGTGGACAGGCGTCTGGAGCAAGTAGCCTCGCTCTTCATCAACCGTGGCAATGAACTTGTAGCCCAGCGCGATTTCGAGAACGCCCTGATCCACTATCAGAAAACCTACGACATCATACCGGATTATGCTCTGGCCAACCAGGCCATCGCCCGGATGAACACTATCAGAGAAAACGTCGCACGGGCCAGGGAAATACAGGCGCAGGCCGAAAAAGCCGAGCTTTCCGGAAAATATTCAGAGGCGTTGAACCTCTACCGCCAGGCTAACAATCTGGATAGTCAGCAGGAGTTCAGTGCCAAGATTTCCCAGATGCAAAACCTCATTGCCGCTCAGGCGGATCCCGCCGCTTTTGCCAGACGCGTGATCAACGAATACCGCGGCGGAATCCTCAACATCCGCATCCAAAGGCAAAAACAGGAATTGCTGCGGGCTTACAACCCAAACGAAATTCGCGACTCAGGCTGGAAGTTCATGATCTCTTCCAGCCAGTTCAAGTATGAAGCCCGCTACGACCTTGTAACCCCTACCATATCATATTATTACGTTTGGCAAGTGAATCTGAGGGACCGCTCTATCACCCCCCTGAACAAGCTTTCCGAAAAACTGATGGAGTAAGCATGCGCAAGACGGTTTTCACTCTGTTCTTTCTGATCCTGGCATCATGTCTGCTTGCCCAGATCCAGTTCGACATCGAGTCTTTTGCCGACAGCACCAAATACGGCTGGCAGGATTGGCGCGGACGCGCGGCTTACCGTGAAGACTTGCTCAACCGTCAGGAAATGCTGCAGCTCTACGAGATGGAATCCAGCTCGATAGGTGCCGCCATTCTCAAATCTGCTCTGGTGCCGGGTTTTGGCCAGATTACCAGCAAGGCCGGGACCAAGGGAACCATCTTCCTGGGCGCAGAACTGCTCTCCTTGGGGGTGTCACTCTACCTCTACGACCGAAGCAATTACTATTACAATCAATATCTCACCGCCACCCAGATAGACGATATTCAGCAGTATTACAGCCTGGCCCAGACGCCCAGGTATTACTCCATGCTCTTTTTGGCGCTGGGTGTGGTGATTTGGGGTTATAACATTTACGACGTGATCCTCACTACGGACAACTACAATGCCCAAGTCTGGCAGGATATCCTGCAAAAGCATTCCAAAAAGGCCGTCAGCCTTGGCCCGGAGGGGATCCGGGTGCGTTTTTAGGATGGCTCCTATGAAAACCAAGCTTATTCTTGCCGCCCTGGTCCTGCTGCTCACAGCGGCCTGCCTCAAGCACAATAACCCTCTCGACCCCTATGATAATCCGGATATCATCGTGCCGGATCAGGTGAGCGGGGTGCAATGCTTTGCCTCCCAAGCGGGTTCGGCAAATAAATATGTCGAGGTGCGCTGGATCGCTAACCCGGCCCTGAACACCGATGGCTACTACGTTTTTCGGGGACTGGCCTACAATTCTGACTACGCTGTGGTGGACACCGTGGCCACCAACTTCTGCAACCACGGCTCTGAAGCGTGGCATTCGGTTTTGCCCGGTGATTACTGGTACAAGGTTTCCGCGTTCAGGGATGTTTACGACGGTAACGGCAACTTTCTGGGCAAGCTGGAAGGACGGCGCAGCGAACCCCGCTTCATCAGAGTTCCGGCATAATAGGGCATGTGTGCAGATTTTTCCAAGGAGCTGAACCCTCAGCAGCTCGCGGTCGTTACCGATACTGAAGGCCCGCTTTTGGTTCTGGCGGGCGCTGGCAGTGGCAAGACACGCTCTATCATCTACCGTTGCGCCTGGCTGCTAAAGGAAAAACAGGTTCCGCCCTGGAACATTCTGGTGGTCACGTTTACTAACAAAGCCGCCCGCGAACTGCAGGAGCGCCTGCAGAATCTGCTTGGTTTTCCCGTCCGTTCGCTCTGGGTGGGCACTTTCCACCACGTTTGTTCGCGCATTCTGCGCAGCGAAGCAGCTTCTCTGCCATTCGGGTCGAACTTTTCCATCTACGATCAGGATGACCAGGCTTCGCTACTAAAAAAAATCTATAAAGAGCATAACCTCGACAGGCAGAAATTCCCCATCCAGCGTGTTCTGACCCGCATCGGACGCTACAAGAACCGCCTTCTTCTGCCAGAAGACCTAAGCTCCACCCATACTGTGGACAGCCGTGGAAAAGGCTGGCAGGATGATGTTGAAAACGCCGTCCTGCGCATCTATGGCCTCTATCAGCAAAAGTTGCTGCTCAACCAAGCACTGGATTTCGATGACATCCTTCTATACACTGCCAAACTGCTGCAAGACAACTCCGCTGTTCGAGCTAAATACAGCCAGATGTTCCGCTACGTGATGATCGACGAGTATCAGGACACGAACCAGGCCCAATTTGAAATCGTGTACCAGATCGCCAAAGACCATCAGCGCGTCTGCGTTGTGGGCGACGATGACCAGGCGATTTACAGCTTCCGGGGCGCCACCATCCGCAACATCCTGGAATTTGAGCAGGATTACAGCAATGTCCGCTCCATCCGCCTGGAACAGAATTACCGCAGCACCACCGGCATTCTGGACCTCGCCAACGCTATCATTCGCCACAACCGCCGCCGCCACCGCAAGGACCTCTGGTCGGACCTCGGCAAGGGCGAAAAACCCCAACTGCTGAACCATCAGAACGAGACGGAAGAAGCTAACCAGACCGCCAAAATGGTTGTCAGACTGCATGCAAAGGGCGTTCCCTACGGCCAGATAGCAGTTCTTTACCGCACCAATGCCCAGTCTAGGGTGTTCGAATACGCCTTTCTGCAGGAGGAAATCCCCCACGCTATCGTTGGCAGTCTCCATTTTTACCAGCGCAAGGAAATCCGTGACCTGCTGGCCTATTTGGCTGTGCTTTCCAATCCCTCGGACGCAGAAAGCCTACTCCGCATCATCAACGAGCCGCCCCGGGGCATCGGTCAGACCACTGTGAATCGCCTTCTTGCCCATGCCGCCAAAACCCGCGGCACTCTTTACCAGGCCTTGCAGAACTCAGCCTCCATCGAAGAAATTGGTCCCAGTCTCAAAAAGAAACTGGTTGAATTCTCCGAGAAACTGGATGACTGGCGCAAGCTGGCCCGCGAAGCTCCGGTACTCGATTTGGTGAAAGAGCTGATGGACTACCTCGACTTGGTGAACCTCTACAAACAGAGCAAAGACCCCAAAGACATTTCCCGGGTGGAAAACCTTATAGAGTTTGTCGGTTCCGTGAGCGAATTTTCGGAACGTTGGGCCGAAGAGCACGACACACCGCCCCGCCTGGACGATTTCCTGCCCTTTGTGGCCCTGCAGACAGACATGGACAGGATGGACAGCGGCGCTGACTCCGTGAGGCTGATGACCCTGCACAACGCCAAGGGCCTGGAATTCGGCTGCGTTTTCATCGTAGGCTTGGAGGACGAGTTGCTTCCCCACCGCATGAGCTTGGACAGCCACGAAGCCATTGAGGAGGAGCGCCGGCTATTCTATGTGGGGGTGACCCGCGCCAAAACCAGACTGTTCCTAAGCTACGCCAAATGCCGTCGCCTCTACGACACCTTTTACTACACCAAGCCCAGCCAGTTTTTGCAGGAACTCGACGAATCACTTTTTGCCGGGAGCAACGACCAAACAGATTTCACCCCCGCCCCGAGGCATCGCCCCAAAACGCGCCACCGGATCACGGAAAAAGACAAACAGTTCCGCATCGGACAACAGGTCTGGCACTCCGAATACGGTAAAGGAATGATACTCAGCGTGGATGGGATCGGTTCTTCCGCTCGCCTTACGGTATCCTTCGTTTCGGGCAAGCTGGCCAAGATCATCGGCACCTTTGTGAGCACGGAGCCCCTCTGAAACAGGTATGACGCTCTACGAAAGAATCCTCCCCAGGCTGGAACGCTCGCCCTTCTTTCAGGAACTGGCAACCCTCCCCCAAAGCCCAGAACGCCACCAGCTCCACCATCTGAATCAAAGTGCCCGCGCCCTTGCTGCGGCCCATCTTTGGGCAAAAACCGGCAAAAACATCCTGATCGTTTCGCAAGATGACATCATCGCTGAGGACATCTGGGACGACCTCTGCACCCTAATTGGAACAGCCAGTGCTCATTACTTGCCGGATTATGAGATTTTGCCGTACGAGGAACGCTCGCCCCACTATTCCATCCGCGCTGCCAGGATGATGTGCCTCCACAGAGTCATCGAGGGAAAACCCGCTGTTTACAGCCTCTCCATCCGTGCTCTGATGCGCTTCTTGCCGTCTCTGGAAAACATCGCTCGCCACGTGAAAACCCTGCGCCCGGGCATGGAGTATCCACCCGAGGAATTGATGCGGAACCTTGTTTTCATGGGTTACGAAGTGGAGTATCAGGTGAACAAGGTCTTCCAAGCTGCCCGTCGCGGTGGCATTTTGGATATCTTCAGTCCCCCGGCACTCAAGCCTGTGCGCGTGGAATACTTTGGCGACGAAATCATAACCATGCGCTATTTTTCGCCGAATACCCAGCGTTCCGAACCCGGCGAGGTTCCCTCCTACACGGTAATTCCTGCCCGCGAATTCTGCCTTGACGATGTTCGCGCCACTTCCCCCCTGATGGCAAAGGTCAAACACACAGGCTTCTGGGAGGGCATCGAAAACCAATACAGCCTGCTGTTGGACAGCTTGGTCACTTTCGCCGATTATTTTGCCCCGGGGGAAAGGCTGCTGCTTTTCTCGAACTATCTTTACATCCAGGAGGAGTTTGAACAACTGGCCGAACAGGTGAACAGCCAATACCGGCGCGAGCTGAAAAACACCACCAAAGCCAAGCTCAGCCCTCCGGACAGGGTTTTGGCAGGCGAGGAAAAACTGCTGGAGCTTTGCCGCCCCGGAAGCGCAGTCTTCCTTTCCCAAAGCGAGTTCATCCTGCCTTTCCCTGTCCGTGGCCACAAAGCCCCCTGCGAGCCTCAACCCGGCCTGAACGGCGATCTGGCCCTGCTGGCCTCCTCCCTGAAGAGGATGGGCGCCGAGGACGTCGACCCAGTTTTGCTCTTCGACAACCCCAGCCAGGCCAAGCGCATGCACGAACTCCTAGCTGATTTTGGCGCCGCCCCAGACAGTCACATCGGCCTGCTGCACGAAGGCTTCACTTTGCTGGATTGCGGTCTGGCCCTTTGGACCGACCATGAGATTTTCAACCGCTACCGCCGCAAGCGCTATGCCCCCAGATTCTCTCCCGGGGAGGAGATAATCGATTACGAAAGCCTCAGGCCCGGCGACTACGTTGTCCACATTGACCACGGTATCGGCATCTTCGAGGGCTTGCAAATCATCCAGCTCGACGGACAGGCTACCGAATGCCTAACCCTGCGCTACGCCGGCGACGACCGGGTTTATGTTCCCACCTGGCAGCTCAAGCTTGTCACCAAATACGTGGCGGAGGAAAGTGCCGCCCCCACCCTCAGCCGCATCGGCAGCGCCAAATGGCAAAACATCAAACGCAAGGCCACTGAGCAAATCGAGCTTGTTGCCGCGGACATCGTGAAGCTCTACGCGGAACGCAGTTCCCAGGTGGGAATTGCCCACCAGCCTGATACCGACTGGCAGAGGGACCTCGAGGAATCTTTCATTTACGACGACACGCCGGACCAGGTGCGCTCCACCAACGAAATCAAGGCTGATATGGAAAGCCCTGCCCCGATGGAACGCCTGCTTTGCGGCGACGTGGGCTTTGGCAAGACCGAGGTGGCGATTCGCGCCGCTTTCAAGGCCGTCTGCTCCGGTTACCAGGTGGCAGTGCTGGTCCCCACCACCCTTTTGGCAGAACAGCATTGTCGCATTTTCCGTGATCGCCTGGCTCAATATCCCGTTCGGGTTGCGATGCTGAGCCGCTTCCGTAGCAACGCACAAATCCAAGATGACATATCCGGCATCATCTCCGGAAAGGTGGACATCGCCATCGGCACCCACAGATTGCTTTCCAGGGACATCAGCTTTCCCCGCCTCGGCCTGCTCATCATCGACGAGGAGCACCGCTTCGGGGTGCGCCACAAGGAACGCCTGCGCAAGCTGCAATCCAACGTTGACACCCTCTATATGAGCGCCACGCCCATCCCCAGAACCATGAACATGGCCCTCGCCCGCCTCAAGGAAATTTCCCTGATGCAGACTTCCCCCAAGGAACGCCTGCCCATACGCACCATCATCACCCCTCGGGACAGCGAGGTCATCCGCGATGCCATCCGGCGCGAAATTGACCGTGGCGGCCAGGCTTTCTTCATCCACAACCGTGTTCAGACCATCGAAACGGTCGCTGAGGAGCTGCGTGGGCTGATGCCTGAGGTCAAGTTCGCCGTTGGCCACGCCCAGATGCCCGAACGCATTCTGGAAGAGGTGATGGACGCCTTTATCAAGCGCGAATTCCAGGTGCTGATTTCCACCACCATTGTGGAAAACGGCATCGACATCCCCAACGCCAACACTATCCTTGTTGACCGCGCCGACACCTTTGGCCTCGCCCAGCTTTACCAGATGCGCGGACGCGTTGGCCGCTCCAACCGTCGGGCTTACGCCTACCTGCTCATCCCCCGTGGAACCACAGACGTGGCCCGCAAACGCCTTGAAGCCCTCACCCAATACGATTATCTGGGCGCCGGGTTCCAGGTTGCCCTGCGGGATTTGGAACTGCGCGGAGCCGGAACCATCCTCGGCACCAAGCAGAGCGGCATCATCCAATCCATCGGATTCAACTATTACAACAGCCTCTTGGAGCGCGCCATCACCGCCGTTGAGGCAGGGAAAAGCATCTCTCGCGAACTGGAAACCCCGCCCACCCGGCGCAAACTCACCACGGAAATCGACCTCTACTTCCCACCGGAATATATCACCGACGACGAGCAGCGCCTCTCCATCTACCGCCGCCTGAGCGGATTTGAAAGCCTTGCCGACATCGCAGATTTTGAGGCGGAACTGGTTGACCGCTTCGGCCCCCTGCCCGAAAAGGCTGGCTGGCTGCTGATGTATTTCAAGCTGAACATTCTCGCGAAACAAGCCGACCTGCTCAACTGCCACGTCCGCAACCACACCCTCACTATGGAATTCAAGCCCGAACTGCTGCCCCCGCGCGAAAAGGTGCTCCGCTTCAGCTCCCAAGTTAAACAGGAACTGCGTTTTGATGCTGCCAAAGGCCTCAGGGTGACCATCAGCCTGAATAAGGAAATGGCTTACCATGACCAGTTCGAAGAGGCCCTGCGCCTTCTTGAGCTCTATGTCCAGTCCTGATTTCCCTTCTGCCAGACAGATTTGGATAGAGGGCTGAATCTCCCGGCCTTTCGCCGAGTGTTTCAGCCGATGAATTAAACAACCGCTTACAAACACAAGGAGTTGCCGTGATTGAGAAAATGAAGGAGATACTTGGCAAGGTCGAAGCCGATTACGCAGACCTGCGCTACGAGACCAAGCAGGTCGCTCGCGTGACGCTCAGCAAGAAAGAGGTCCGTAATTACGGTTCCACCACCGGCGACGGCTATGTGCTGAGGGTGTTGCGCCGGGGCGGCCTCGCCACGGTCTGCTTCACCAAGCCGGAGCAGGCAGACCAGGCTGTCCGCAGGGCTGTGGAAAACGCTGATGTCCTCAGCGCGCACCAAAAAGAGAAGAAGCATATCGCTCCTGCCGAAGTGGTCCGCGCGACCGTGAAAGCCCCTCTGCTTGAGGACCCGCGCCAGATTTCCCTGCAGGAAAAGCTGGCCCTGGTGAAGCACTATTCCGACCTTCTCTTTGCCCAGCCGGATATCGCCAACGTGGAATTGTATTACAATGACGTCTATCGTGACAAATATTTCGTCAACACCGAAGGCAGTGAAATCAACGAAGAACTGGTAACCACCAAGCTTGTCGGTGCCATCATCAGCCAGGTTGGGGAACTCACTCAGACCGCGCGAATGGCTTTTGGTGGCAGCGACGGCTTTCAGAGGGTGCGAAACCGCGAAGAGGAGGCTTTGCGGCAGGCGAAGATCGCTTCCGATCTCCTGAAGGCGGAGCCCGTGAAAGCCGGCGCTTACAACATGGTGCTCAATCCCGATATCGCGGGAGTCTTTACCCATGAGGCTTTCGGCCATTTTTCCGAAGCCGACATCATCCGCGACCTTCCCGCCATGAAGGAAAAGATGAAGCTGGGAACGAAACTCGGAACGGATATCCTGAACATCACCGACAACGCCACCATGCCCGGCCAACTGGGATATTACAAATACGACGACGAGGGAGTCGCTGTCCGCAAGGTGAAGCTTATGACCGCGGGCGTGCTCACCGGCAGGCTGCATGACCGTTTCACCGCTGCCGAACTGGGCGAGCCCATCACAGGCCACGCCATTGCAGAGGATTACCGCTACCCACCGATCGTGCGCATGGGCAATATCTTCATCGAACCTGGCTCCGCCAGCTTGGAAGAGCTGCTTTCCGCCCTCGGCGACGGCCTCTACATCTGTGACGCGATGGGAGGACAAACCTCCGGCGAAAACTTCACTTTCGGCGCCAGTTACGGCTACGTGGTCAAAAACGGAAAACTGGCCGGCATGATCCGCGACATCAACATCATGGGCAACCTTTACCACACCCTGAACAGCGTGAAGCTGGTCGGAAGTGACTTCGAGCTGAGTGAATCCGGCGGCTGCGGCAAAGGCCAGACCAACATCCGCTCCTGCCTGGGCGGGCCCAGCGTCCTTTTTGAAAATCTCACCGTGGGAGGAAGATGATGGAAAAGCTGCTAAAACTCGCTACCCAGGCCGCGGACCAGGCCGAAATCTTTTACAACGAAAAAACCATGGACGAACTTGCCTTCAGCGACGGCAAGCTCGTCAACTGTGACAGTTCCCTGAGTTCCGGCATCGCGCTGCGCGTGATCAAAAACGGCAGGATGGGCCTCGCCCACACCTGTAACCTGCTGGACAGGGAGGACTTTCTCCGGCAAGCCTTGCTCAGCGCGGAAAACGGAATGGAGGTGGATTTCACCCTGCCCCATACCCGGGACCTGCCCCGGCTCGAGCTCTACAACCCCGCCGTCGAGGACGTGAGCAAGGAAAGCCTTATCGCCGCGGGCAACCGGATCATCAGTTACATCCGCGACCGGGTGGATGCCCAGGTCAACGTAAGTTTCGGCTACAGCACCGGTAGCGTTGGAATCCTCAACAGCGCAGGAACCGACCTGCACGAAAGGGGATCCGGTTTTTTCACCCAGGCCATGCTGGTTTTCCCCGGCACCGGTAGCGGGCTTTTAACCTTTAAAACCGGACGCTGCCCGCTGGACCTTGAAGATGCCGACTTGGACGAACTTGTCGAGCTTTTCCGCCTCAGCAAAATCGAGATTGTTCCGCCCACCAAGAGGCTGCCTGTGATTTTCGCCCCCCTTTCGCTCTACGCGCTGCTCTCAAGGTTCGAGGCCGCGTGGTCGCCAGTGAACATCCACAACGGGGTTTCGCCCCTCTGCGGCAAGCTGGGGGAGAGGATCGTCTCCGAGAAGATCAGCCTCACCCGCGAGCCTTTCGACCTCGAGCTGGACTCCGCCTCCGCTTTCGACGCCGAGGGCACCCCCACCCGCCGGCTGACGCTGATTGACAAAGGTGTTTTCAGCGCCTTCCCCACCGACCTGAATTATGCCGCCAAACTGAATCTGGAGCCCAACGGTTGCGCGGTGCGCCAGTCATTGGAATGGCTCCCCACGGCAAATGCCGTCAATCTGGTGCTGGATCCCGGCGACGTTTCCCTGGAGGACATGGTTTCCGGCATTAAGGAGGGCATCCTGGCCCAGTTCCTGATGGGAGCGCATTCCGGCAACGTCCTCAACGGCGATTATTCTGTCGGCGTCTCCACCGGTTTCATGATAGAAAACGGCCGCATCACTGGCCGGGTGAAGGACTGCATGCTATCCGGAAACGTTTACGAAACCCTCTCCAACGTGGAGGCGGTGGAAAACAAGGCCCTGAACCTCGGTATCCACAAGCTTCCCGCCCTGCTTTGCAAGGACGTGAGCGTGGCGGGCAAATAAGACTATAACTGCATTCCCTGAAGGGGCGCCAAACCGGTGCCCCTTCTATGTTTTGGCGAGTTTTACCAGAAACCTGAACACCGCCCCACCCAGCGCTGAATCGGCCATCCTTTCCGGATGCCATTGGATGCCCAGGACCATCTGTTCTGAATCGTGCTCAAGCGCTTCCACCATCCCGTCTTCAGCCCGCGCCACGACTTTCAGGCCTGCCCCGATTCGATTGGGGTCGGCAGCCTGATGGTGGTTTGAATTCACCATGATCCTGCCTTCGCCGTAAATCCGCGGCAGCCAGCGTCCGCCCAGGATTTCCACCGGATGCTGTTTTTCCCCGTAATGGATGTCCAGTTCGGGGATGTGCTGGACCAGGGCGCCGCCGAAAAAGACGTTGAGAAGCTGCATCCCGGCACAGATGCCCAGCAGCGGTTTCTCCAGTTCCAGAGCGGTTTCCAGAAGGGCGAAGTCTCCCTTCACGCGGCGCTCGTGAGCCAGCTCCGTTTTGGGGTGGAGCGCCTCGCCGTAAAGTTCCGGCGGGTAATCCAGACCGCCTATCACGATAACCGCGCCCAAAGGCTCCAAATACTGGCGCAGCGCGGCTTTGTCGTCCGTGCAGGGCAAGGGACAGGGCAGCGCGCCCGCGGCAAAAACCGCGTCTATGTATTTGTCCCGCACATGGAACTGTTGATGGCTGCCCAGCCTCATGTAGTTCATGCTCAGGCCTATTCGGGGTTTTGGCATGGGATACCTCGGGTTCGTTTATTAAAACATTCATACCAGCGGACGGGCCTAAGCTGTCAAGCTGATTCTGGCATGTCCTTGCCTCAAAAAGGAGTTGGGCCTCATTTCTCCTCCATCACTTGTTCTATCTTTCCATTTGGCTCTCTATAAAATCGGACGGGAAACGCCCTCCGGACCGCTTTCTGTTTGAGTAACCGCAGCCAATCGGTATAAAAGAGAGTTAGAAATGTTAACCCGATATAAGGTCCTGTCAGTCAGGCCCTGAGCGCTTGAGCCCGTCCCTCTCTCACGCCTCTTGCAAAATACTCGCATCAAATGCGGGTATTATACGGGAGGCGCACCTGATACACAGGACAAGGCCTTAACGGCCAGCAGGCATCGCTTCACTCCTGCGAGGGGATTGATTTCTGTCGCCTACTGGGTTGTAAGACACTGAGTTTCAGCTACTAGATTTGAAAGAAAGCCAAATGGTCTGATTGAACTGGATGGATGGTAATTAGAGTCTGTCAGGTTGCGCTATTTCCGCAGCATCAGCCAGACGAAGAAGGGGCAGCCGACTGCCGCTGTGACCACGCCCACGGGTAGTTCTATGGCGGCGATGTTTTTGGCGACCAGGTCTCCCAGCAGCAGAAATATGCCCCCAGCGGCGAGTGACCAGAGATAGACCCTTTTTTGCCCGGATGGCACGAAAAAGCGCACTACATGAGGTATGATGAGGCCCACAAAACCGATGATGCCGGCATAGGAAACCGTGATGCCGATTAGCAGCGAAGTGAGGACGAAAATCTCCTTGCGCACGCGGAAAACGTTGATGCCCACACTGCCGGCGTAAATATCGCCTCCGCTCATTATATCCAGAGCCGGAGCACGAAACCAGAGCCAAGCCAGGATCAGCAGCGAAACACCCATCAGCACGAGGAAAAAAGACCATTCGCCCCGGGTGAAAACGTGACCCAGATTGCCCATCAGGGTGCCCAGGATGATCATGGTGTCCTTTTGGAAAAGATACATCACCAGCGAAATCCCCGCCGCGAAAAACATTCCGGCGATCACCCCCGCGATCAGCAGCCGGCTGCGATCGAAACTGCCTTTTTTCTGGGCCAGCCGCCAGACCAGCAGCAGTGTTGCCACCGCGCCGATGAAACCGCCCAAAGGCATCAGTAGGGTGAGCCCCAGCACTCCGAAAAGGATGGAGCCGAAAGCCGAGCCGGAGGAGATGCCCAGAATGTAAGGCTCAGCCAGAGGATTGGCCAGCATCAGTTGATATACGGAACCGATCCCGGCCAGGGTCATGCCGGTAAAGACTGTCAGGATCAGCCGCGGCAGGCGCAGTTCCGTTACGATATTGGCATCCACTCCGCCGCCAAAGAGATAGAAGGCCACCACCAATCCGCCGGCCAGCACCAGCAGTAGCGTGAAGATCCGGTTTCGCTTCATCTATTCTTCTGATGGGAAAAACAGCTTGTATAAGCGCCGCATCCCTTCCAGGGTGCGCGGGGTGGCTTGTTGGATGAGGTCGGGATCGATATCGGTTTCGAAATACACTCTCCGGCTGCGGACGGCGGGAATATCCTGCCAGCCTTTGCGGGCCAGGATGGATTCCAGGCTGTCTCGGGAATAGCAGATAATGATGTCTGGCTGTGCCTTAACTACGGCTTCAGGGCTAACGCGGGCGTAATCCCGCTCGAGGGTGCTGAAAATGTTGTCGCCCCCGGCGGCTTCTATTATTTCGCCCACGAAGGAGTCGTCGGATACGCTCATCAGGGGATCGCGGTAAATCTCCAGATATACTTTGGGGCGGGTTTTGCCGGCTGTCTGGTCCCGCATGGCCGCTATGCCGCTGCTGAGGCTGTCGGCCAGAATTTTCGCCTCCTCCGTTTTGCCGATAAGCTCTCCGATTTGCAGGATCACGCGGGGCAGGTCGTCAAGCTTTTTGGGATAGATCTGCTTCACGGTGAGTCCCATTTTGGCAAGGTCGGTGGTGAGGGCATCCTGCTCCAGAGCGGAGGTGAACACCAAGTCCGGTTTCAGGGCCAGGACGGCTTCCCTGCTCACGGCCCCGAAATTGCCCACTTTCTTTATCCTGGCAAGTTCGGGCGGATATTTGCATTCCTGGGTTACGCCAACCAAAAGAGATGTCCCTCCAAGCGAGGCTATGATTTCCGCCACTTCCGGAGAGAGGGCTACAATCCGGGTTTGCCCTTGCGTATCCTTCCTATCGCCACAGGCGCCCGTGATCAGGATTGCCAGCAGCAACAGGGTTACGATTAAGCCAGAAACAGTTTTTTTCATTTCAGGATGTCCACCCGGATCTGAGAAGTATTGTCCAGCCAGGCGACCTCTTCCCTGATCTCGGTTATGTCTTTGCTATATAGGCGGATGCATCCGTGGGATACGGATTTGCCGATGGAGGAGGGGCTGCTGGTGCCGTGAATGCCGATCCCGGTCCAGCTTTTGCCGGAGAAGGCGCCGGATTGGGTGTTCAAGACAAAGAACCAGGGTCCGTAAACCCCAGGCTTGCTTTGCCTTCCGGTTTTCGGACAGATATAACGACTTTTGATGGAAGCGTTGATGGAAGCAACATTGAAATGGCCTTCCGGGGTGGCAAGGTCGCCAACACTGGATTTGTCCTTCTTATTCCTGCCAGTGGCCACGGGATAGGTCTTCAGCAGCACGCCGTCTTTATACAGATGAAGTTTGTGTTTGGTTTTATTGACGATAATGTAGTAGCCTTCAGTGGCGTTCCTTGGCTGCCGGTTTTCCCAGGCTTGGAGGCTGTCCGTACCGGCAGGAAGCACCTTGAGGGCGCCATCTTTGGTAACATTGCCACTCTGCGTCTGGGCCGCAACGGCTGTTTCCGACTTTCCAGCAGACTGGGCTGACTTGCCCCACGCCAATGCCGAAAACAATAACAAAAGCAACAGGGTCGCGATGATCTTGCTGCCGGTCTGTCGATTCAATTTAACCTCTCATACTCGGAATTAGTTACAGGCCCGATCTCCTAATCTGATAGGGTCAGATAAAGCCGACAAGGATATTTGTCAACTGCTTTTTATACCCCATTCCAAAGGGATTCCTGCGTTATCTTTTGCTCGCGAAGCGCATAAAGGCCAGCGGCAGAAATGGATTTTTCGGTTGACGTAATCCGGAGAGCCAAATTTACAGGGAACAGACACTAATAATGGTATATACAAGGCAATAGATATTTCAGGAGATCAGATGAAACGACTGATTTTGCTGGTGCTTGCGCTCACGGCCGCTTTCCTGAGCGCCAAGGACCCAGATCCCAAGGCTGTTGTCGGCAAAATCGACAACAAAACTTATACTTACTCGGAATACAACAAGATTCTGGACAACTATTACAAGTACCACCAGAACCAGAAAGGCAGCACCCTCACCAAAGAAGAGAAAGCCGACCTGAACAACCGCTGCTGGGAAGAACTGGTGGGCCGCTATATCTACGACAAAGCCATCAAAGCCGGTAAAATCAAGATCACCCAGCAGGAACTTCTGCGCGAGGCGAAGAAGAATCCGCCTGCCGCGGTGAAACAGATCCCGGACCTTAAGACCAATGGAAAGTTCGACAAAAAGAAGTATGAAAAGGCTCTCACGGAAGCCAAGGAGTTTCGCAATGCCGTACTGGATGAGGTGAAAAACCTATACCAATACAGCAAGCTGCTGGAGACGATCCGCTCCGAGGCCGTGGTGGTGGAAGACAGCGTTAGGGCCCAGTGGGAACGGGACACCGAGGTGGTGGACGCGAAGATCATCTTTTTCGATGCCAACCGCCAACCCAACGTTGTGGCAAGCGAAGACGAAGCCCGCGATTACTTTGAGGCACGCAAAGAAGAATTCCGCAAGGACGACTGCCGCCGATACCGCTTTGTGAAGTTTGCCATAGCCCCTTCCGCGGCAGATTCTCTGGCTGTTCACGAAGAGGCGCTGCGAATCTACCGTGAACTTCAATCTGGGGCTGATTTTGCTGAATTGGCCAGGGAATTTTCCGATGACCCCGGTTCCGGCTCGAAAGGCGGAGACCTCGGCTGGTTCGGACGGAACAGGATGGTTAAAGTGTTTGAAGACACAGCCTTCAGCACTCCGGTAGGTGAGATATCCGAACCGGTGCTTTCCCAATTTGGCTGGCACATCATCCAAACCCAGGACCGGCGCGGCACCGAAGACAACGAAGAGGTTATGGCCCGGCATATCCTGATTAAGATGGAACCCAGTATGGCCACCCAACAGGCCATGAAAGCTCAGAGCGCGCAAGTTTTCGAGCTGGCCAAACAAAATGGCCTGATAGCCGCGGCGGCTGAGATGAACCTGAAGGTGGAGGAAAGCTCGGTTTTCCAAGCCAAGGACGCCTTCATCCCCGGCATCGGCAGGGATGCTGGCCTGGTGAGTTTCGCCTTCGACAATCCCGAAGGCGCTTTGGCCGACATGTTCACTTCACCCTCCGGGGACATTTTCGTCTGCGAGGTTTCAGGCGTTTATCCGGTCTGGTACCCCACTTTCGAAGACGAGCGCAGCCGGGTGATGAGCAGTGCCACCAGCTCCAAGCGCGGATACACCATGAACGCCAGAGTGCAGGAGTTTGTCAGAAACATAAAACCTGAGCATTACCTGAGCGAAGCTGAACGCGACAGCATCTTGGTGGTGGAGATCAGCGGCCACAAAAAAGGCGACAACATCAGCTCCATCGGCAAAGTCCAGGCCATTGAAGATGCCCTGTTCAGCACTCCGGAAGGCACTTTCGCGCCCTTGATCAGTGAGGCGATGCGCTGGTTTTTGGTGAAGGTTGACCGCCATCAGGTACCAGATCCGGCCGAATGGGAAAAGGACAAAAAGAAGCTGCTTTCAGAAGCCAAAGACAAAGCCCGGCAGGAACACCTGAACGAATGGTACCGCGATGAACGCCAGAAAGTAAACTTAATCGACAACCGGCGTGACTTTTATGACCTCAATACCCCCGGCAGGGTGATCCAGCTCTAGAGCTCGAACGCTTCGCCCCAGCCAATTGGGGCGGTCGGCTGAAGACATTATAGGGACCAACGGCCAGAAATGGCTCTTGGTCCCTTTTTCATGGATCGGATTTATGGAAGCGTCAACATGAGCGACGGCAAGAAGAGTTTGTCCCTCTTTCAAATCGGATGGGTAAGGCTTTGGGTCTGAATACAATAGCGGGGGGGGTAAGTGACTTGGGAGAAGCGATGCCGTCAGGCTGTTAAGGCCCTTGTTTGTGTTCCAGACACGCCTCCCGCACGATACCCGCATTTGATGCGAGAATCATGCGCGGGGCGTGAGAGAGGGGTGGACTCAAGCGTTCAGGACCGAACTGGCAGGATATTGCGGTGGGTAAACAGATACAACTCTATTAACAAACAAGTTGGTGCGGACGCTCAAATAAAAAGCTGTCTGTTGGTCTTTATCTGCCTGGCTTGAAAGAGAGTTCCTTTATGCGGGTGGATTCTTAGGACGGGTCAGCGGGAAAAGCTCGCGGACATGGGAAAGAGAGGTATGTCACTCAAAGTGAGAGTGTTGCGTTTCCGGATGGAAATGGATCATCACCCGGCGCAGGCCGCCTTCATAGCTCTCCAGCAGTTTTTCCTCCACCCGGTGGGCAATGGCATTGCCTTCTTCCACGGTGATGGAGCCATCCACACAGATGGTCATTTCGATGGTGAAAAAGGGGCCAAAACGGTGCACGCCCATATCTTCGATGCAGCGCACGCCCTCCACGGAAAGCGCTATCTTTCTGACGGTATCGCCGAAATCCTTGTCCGGAACGGCGTCCATCAGTTCAGCCGACGATTCCATGAGGATGCTCACCCCGGTTTTGAAGATGAACAGCGCGACGATGGCACCGGCTGCCGGGTCCATCCAGGGCAGTCCCAGACGGGCGGCGACCACGCCAACGATCACGGCCCCGGAAGCCATGATGTCGTTCAGATGGTCGTTAGCCAGGGCTTTGAGGGTGGGGTTGCCTGTCTTGCTGTAGTTTACGCGGGTGAAGGCGAGCAGATAGATCTTGGTCAGCAGGGTGGCAGCGGCTATCACCAGCACCCACAGTGAGCTTGGCGCTCTGGAAGCGGTGGTGGCCAGGTCGTAAACCTTGTTGATGGATTCAAAGAAGATGGCAATGCCAGTGGTGATGATGAACGCGCCTACCACGATGGCTGAAATGCTTTCCAACTGGCGGTGCCCGTAGGGATGTTCAGGATCGGCAGGTTTGTTGGCCTGACGCATGAAAATCTTCACCGCCACGTAGTAAACCACATCTGATGTGGAGTTTATGCCATCAGCCAAGAGGGCCTGCGAATGGCCAATAATACCGATCAGGGATTTCAGCACAGCCAGGACCACGTTTGTGAACAGGCCAAAATTGACAGTGCGGTTGGTGATCTTGTCTCTGTCGCTCATGACGTTAGCTCCCTTATATCAGGCAGGTCAAGCTGCGGAAAAGCCTCTCGCAGCCGGGCACGAAAGTCCGCTGCATCGACAGCCACATTGCCAACGGAAGCCGTGTTCACTGTCCAGGACCGGATTCGGAAGGGAATCAGCACTCGCGGTTGAAGCTCCTCAACCAAGCGTTCCAAGCGTGTCAGCCCCAGTTTTAGGCACTCCGGATGGCGGAAAATGATGTTTGCCTTCAGCGCTGCCAAAGGTTCCCGCAAAGCAGGAAACCCGGCATCAGTCAACGCCCCGGGGATGTAAATGGCTTCATGACCCTGTTCCAACAGCTTTTTCAGTTCCTTCTCATTTCCCAGCAGGGAATGCAGGTCGCTTCCAGTCCAGCATCCGTCTTTTTTCAGAAGGATTTGCTCCGAACCGAGCAACTTTGCAAATTCCTGTTGTCCGAGCTTCGCCTCAGGAAGAGAATTGAGAAATTCCAGACGCCTGATTTCAGTGATGACGGAAGACACGCTGCCAAAGCTGGCGCCGATCACCACGGCGACGGCATCGACAGCTTCAGACAGGGCTATCGATTTGCGGTCCAGCGAACCGTCGATCAGCACTTTTTCCGCTCCCTGTTCCCTCATAGCCTGCAGCACGGAAATTTGCTCGGATACTGAACCGGGGCTGGTGATCTCAGTTTGCAGGTGCACCAGGCTGCGCGCCAGCCACAAAGGACGGGCCGCAGAACTGCCCCGGACTTTTTCCAGCACTTTGACACCGCTGCCCAAAGCGTCCAGATTGGCAGTGTCGCAACAGAATACTGTGTCCGGTTCCAGTTTGACCGCGGGTTTGGGCACCCGGAAAACGCTGTCGCGTTCCTCTCCGTCGATCCCGGTGCTGAAAACACCCCATACTCCTTTTTTGCGCAGGGATAGAAGGTGATTGAGCAGGGTGGTCTTCCCGGCGTTTTTGCAAATGCCGACGATGGCCACAGCGCGCGGTTCCGCGGCCTGGATCCAGTCAAAGGGTCCGGGCCGCGCTCCGTGTTTCATCTTTTGGCGCCGGTTATTTGGTGCGGCGTTGGTTGCGGCGGGTGTCTGCCGGCCCTATGGACACCTTTTTGCCCCGCAGCAGGGTCATCACGCCCTCTATGGACTGGCGTTCAGGCGCGCAGCGGGACTGGTATTTGCTTTCGTCCTGGGGCGCGAATTCCGGTTCCGTGTAGGCGGAGATGAAGCCTTCATAGTTGCGCAGCACAACGCGTCCTGGCATCTGGGAGATAATATAATTGGGCATCACGGGGATCTTTCCGCCGCCGCCGGGGGCATCCACAACGAAAGTGGGAATGCAAAGTCCGGAGGTGTGCCCGCGCAGGGATTCAATGATTTCGATGCCTTTGGAAATCGGGGTGCGGAAATGGGAAATGCCTTCAGAAAGGTCGCACTGATAGATGTAATAAGGCCTCACGCGGTTGCGCACCAGGGCGTGCACCAGGGATTTCATCACATCCACGTGGTCGTTCACGCCTTTTAGCAACACGGATTGGTTGCCAAGCAACACACCCGCTTCCGCCAGTTTGGCTAGGGCGGCAGCGGAATCCGGGGTTACCTCATGGGGATGGTTGAAATGGGTGTTCAGCCAGACGAACTTGTACTTTTTCAGCACGGTTATCAGTTCGTCGGTGATCCTCTGCGGCATCACCACAGGGGTTCTGGTGCCGATGCGGACGATATCAACGTGGTCGATTTTGGCCAGACGAACCAAAACCTCATCGATACGGGCGTCGCTCATGGTGAGGGGATCGCCTCCGGAGAGGATAACGTCGCGAACTTCCTTGTGCTCTTCAATGTACTTGATGGCCTTGTCCACATTTTCCTTCGGCATGGGGGCGTCATACTCCCCGGCTTTGCGGCGTCTGGTGCAGTGGCGGCAGTACATTGAGCACTGGTCCGTGAGCAGCAGCAGCACGCGGTCCGGATAGCGGTGGGTCATGCCTGGCACAGGCGCGTCGGCATCCTCGTTCAGGGGATCGGCCATATCGGAAGGACCGGTAACGCTTTCCGCGATGCGGGGTATGGCTTGCAGGCGCACAGGATCGTTGGGGTTTTTGTGATCGATCAGGCTAAGGTAATAAGGCGTGATCGCCATGCGGAAAGAAAAACTATCGGAGCTGGCGACGGCCTCTTCCTCCGGCTGAAGCTCTATGTATTTTTTAAGGGTCTCAAAATCGGTGATGCGGTTGCGGATTTGCCAGCGCCAGTCGTTCCATTCCTGTTCGGTGGCAATGCTGCGGATGTCTGTCAGTTCTGCCATTCAGCACCTCACTTGTCAGTGTATCTTTCCTGGAAAAGCTTCATCAGCACAGGGTTCCGGCGCAGCAGATCGAGGGAGATGGCGGCATGGTGGCGCGCGTAACCGTTGCCGAGAATCATATCCACGTCAGCGCCGATGCCTTCAGCGCCGAGGGCGGCTTTGGTGAAAGATGTGGCCATGGAAAAGAAATAGACCAGACCGCGTTCCCTGCAAGCCATGATGGAGGGCAGTTCCGTGCCTTCGATGTTTACCACGTTTATCACCACGTCGGCCATCCGGCCATTGGTGAGGCGTGCCACTTCTTTCTGGATGGTGATGGCGTCGGTGGCGCTGGCGAGGATAACCTCGTGGCAGCCGGTGTTTTTGCAGGTTTCGATGTAGGCTGGATTGCGCACGATGCCGATCACTTTTCCGGAAACGCCAACCCGCTCGCGGGCAATGGCGTTGCAGAGTATTCCGCTCTTGCCGTTGGCGCCCAGGACAACCACCGTGTCGCCGGGCCTGGCCAAACGTTCCACTTGGGCTGGAGCGCCCGCAACGTCCAGAACCGACAGGGCCAGGTTTTCGTCCATGTCGTCCGGCAGTTTGGCATAGATGCCGCTGCTGAAGAGGATTGCCTGGCCTTCGATTTCCACCTGGTCCTTGTCCAGCAGCACCCGCTTGACCTTGTTGATTTTCAGCGGCGTCAGCGAAAGCGAGACCATGCTGGCGATGGTGTCGCCTACGGCGATTTCGTCTTTCATCTCAAACTTGGGGCCGATCTGCGCCACCCGGCCGATTAGCATTCCGCCGGAGCCGGTGTCCTCGTTTTTGTGCTTGCCCGTGCGGTTAACCAAATCGATAGCGTGGTCCGCGAAGGCTTTTTCCAGGTCTGTGTGTCCCTGGGCGATAAGTTTGTTCTTGATCTGGTGGAAAGAGGCGGAATCCACATTGAGGCGGATCACGTCGATGAGCAGTTCATTATCCCAGATCTCGCTCATGTCATTGTTCAAAACTCTGGCAGGTTGGGGCAGTACGCCCTTGGGTTCGATAACCCTGTGTGTGCCGAAACGGCAGCCGCCGGTTTTCATATTCAACTCCTCTAAGATACTGATATCTATTTTGTTAATTATTCTTTATCGAGTAAGTCAGCTTTTCAGGCTGGCAGGATTTGTCAAGCACTATGGGATGCCCTAAGCCTGCCTGGATGAATTGGCTCCAAGTCAGCGGGCCTGGTTTTTTTCCTCCACATCCGGTTCCGCCGGTTCAGAGGGCTCTGGCTCTTTCTCGGTGCCGGGCAGAGCGAACAGTTCCGGGCAGGAAAAATCGTAATACATAACGCGAAGGTTCCCCTGCGGTGAATAGGAATAGCTGGCGGCCAGGTTTTCGTCGAAAATCCAGCTTACCGTCTCCCTGGCCTCATTCACCAACACGTTCTCCCCGTGCATCTTATGCATCATGTCGAGCACGTAACCATCCTGTTCCTGTGTGTTTTCGGCGTTGTAAACAACGCTCCATCCCCTCAGGATTTCCGTGGCGGGATCAACGTAGAGCACCACGAAATCGATCAGGGGATTGTAATCGGAGGTATAAATCACCCAACTGCTGATCACCTCGCGGGCGATGAAGCCCTGCTGCACCATCAGCGAATCCGCGAAGTTCAGATCGTCGCCGTAGGCAAGGCCAAACAGCCCTTCCTGGGCGCAGAGGCCGACGGCGGCAAGGGCCAGAATCATTATAACATACAGCTTTTTCATCGTTCACCTTTGTTCGGAGCATTGATTTCTCGCCAAGCCATGAAGTCAATAAAAATCCTGCCCGCCAATCCGGAAAGGATTTTCCCTGCGGAAACCGGATGCCACCTTAGCCCTTTAAGCAACGCAGGTAGTTCGCCTCCCGCACAATCCCCGTATCAAATGCGGCCATCCTCCGGGAGGCGTATGGGGAGGGGGTCTCAGAGGGCTAAGCACCAATGGGACTGGAAACCTGCCCCAGTGCCGGAATGACGGGAAATGGCGCTCGGATTTTGCCACAACCGAAAAATCTTCTTGACATATTATATTATTGGCGAATAAGTGAATTTCAGTGCAAGTCTTAAAAGGAACATATTGCTGAGCCATTGATGGATATGGGTTTGGCTTGCCAAACTGGCGATAACTCCAGTAAAAGGGAGCTTGGTATGAAAGGTATAGTTTTAGCGACTGGATTTTTGTTTTGCTGTTAGTTGGGCTGCGTGGAATCACTGGCGTGGAATATTCAGATACCTTTAAGTTACTGAGGAATCCAATCTTTCCCAGTATCAATTAAGAAATTTGGCCTCTGCCGATGAATGGCTTTGATACAATCCGTCCTACTGAGAGAATGGATATCATTTTAACAACCTTTTCAACAGAGAGATTGCCATTTATGGCTTTTAGCCTTGGTCAGTAAGATAATACCAAAGGAGTGTAACATGAAAGCGCGTTTTCTTCTTGTAGTCATGTTGACAGCCATTGTTTTTCTTTTATTCTTGTCTGGCTGCCACAAACCGACGGAGTTAGAGCAGGTGTCCAAGCCGGTCTTCAGTCCTCCCGGAGGCACTTATGATAGCGCGGTTGAAGTTGTCATCACCACCTCTACCCTTGGCACAACCATCCTTTACACCACCGACGGCAGCGATCCTGACTTGAATTCACCGGTTTACGCTGGTCCCATCCTGGTTTCAGAAACCATAACCTTGAAAGCCAAAGCTTATAGAACCGGCATGCAGGACAGCGCCATCGCCACAGCAAGCTACACCATTGAGCTGCCTCCACCCCCCGATCAGATGATCTATGTCCCCGGCGGCACCTTCACCATGGGTGATACAAGGGGATATGTGAATGAACTGCCAACCCATACGGTCACCCTGAACTCTTTTTACATCGGCAAATATGAGGTCACCCAGGCGGAGTATTCCCAGTATATGCAGCCGGGTTCAAGCTGGAGAAGCGATTATGGCCTCGGGGATAACTATCCCGCCTATTATGTTTCCTGGTACGCCATCCTCAAATACTGTAACCTGCGCAGCATGGCTGAGGGGCTGATTCCCTGCTACACTATAAACGGTAGCACCAATCCAGCCAACTGGGGCGCAGTACCCACAGACTACAACGACGCCTGGGACGCCGCGATTTGCGACTGGAACGCCAACGGCTACAGATTACCCACCGAAGCGGAATGGGAATACGC
>JAAYWB010000056.1 GCA_012516855.1 Candidatus Cloacimonadota bacterium | reverse complement strand
GTCTCAACCCCTCCCGGCGAGGGAGGTCATTTCAAGAGCCTCGATTTTAGCCCTTTAGCAGAGCGGGTTTGGGACCCCATTTCCGTGAACCTCCTCTGACCCGGGCCTGATAATGAAGGTCGAAAGGGCAGGTTCGCGGAAAACAGGCTCAAAGCCTCTCCACAAGCGGCTTCACGGCTATGAGGCATTGCAAAGTGCTGGCTTGCAGCATCTTAAAGCGAACCCCTGCCCCCTGCGGGGCAGGTCATTACACTTGTTTGACAGCGATCCTTTCATCCTCTCTTGCCTGGCGTCATTATCGCCTTGTTCGCAACGGACCTTTGGACCTCAATCAGTGATATAATATTCCACCTGCCTGTTTATGGCAAGTGATTTTTTGGCGCAGGTGCCGCAGACGGTAAAGATATGGATGACCCCTTTTTCGTCCAGGGTTTTTTCCAGTTTGCGGGCCACGGATTTTAGTTCGTGGGTTTTCAGGTTCACGGCGAATACTGATTCCTGGATGCGGATGCCCTTTCCGAGGAGGATTTTGGTAAGGTGGCGGCGCACCTTGTTGTCAGAAACGTCAAAGGCGATTACGTAGTGCATTCAGCACATCCGAAAGGGTTTGAACGGCAAGCCCAGGCGCAGGCTGCGCATCAGTTGGAAGGGGGCGCGGTCGATTTGCAGGGCCCAGCTTAGGGTCAAATCTCCGATCTTCACCTCGTTGCGCATGGTAAGCTCATAGCGGTGGATGTAGCTTTTCATGGCGGCTGAAGACAGTCGCGGGGCGGAGCCTTCCTGCTCAGAGATGAAGTCATCGGGGCCTATCTGACGGTTGTGAATAAGGGACAGCACCACCCGGTCCACCAGAAAGCGGTAAGGTTCGATCATGTCTGAAGCCAGAGCGTAATGCAGGCCCCTGGGTGAATGGAAAATTCCTTCCCAGGGATTAAGCATCGCTGCCGACAGGCTTTCAGCCATCCGGAAGTAGAGGATGGTGTAGCCCAGGGACAGCATGGCGTTCACCGGCCCTTCCGGTGGATGGTAGCTGCGGCGGGGAAAGTCCAGCGGCTTCACCAGTTCGCGGAAATGACGCCAGTAAACGACCGACGCGGCTCCTTCCTTCCCACGCAGGACCTCCGGGTCGGCACATTCGGTCAACGACGCCTCCAGTTCCCTCAGCCGGGGCTCGCTGATGCCTTTGCTCTGCAAAAGCGTCCTTTGATTGTGGATTTTGGCTGCAACCAGGGAGCGGATGTAGTCCAGTTGGAAATCCTGCCAGGACATATCCGGCGAATTGAACACATGTGCCGGCGCGTAGGACCTGCTGTTGTGGGCAAAACCTCCCAGTTGCCTGCCCATCACGGTCATGAACACCACCGGTTTTTTCCGGATGAGGGCTTGTTGGATAACACCAGCCGAGACCCTTGGTTTGCCGATCACCACAATTCGGGATATTTCTTTCCAGGAGTGTCTGCGGATGCCGTCCCCCGTTTGGAGGGCAATGCAGTTCCCCTCGCTGGTCACATGGGTTTCCCGGAAGGTCAGATACAGCGGCCTGCCCCGGGCAAAATCGTCCTGAAAGGCGGGAATT
Source organism: Candidatus Cloacimonadota bacterium (assembly GCA_012516855.1). NCBI lineage: Bacteria > Pseudomonadati > Candidatus Cloacimonadota > Candidatus Cloacimonadota bacterium. The sequence goes on along the minus strand of JAAYWB010000056.1, from coordinate 1,808 downwards.
CCGTGGCTTTCGAGTTCAGGGTCACGGGGCTGCTTCAGCTTGCCAAAATCCTCCCTTCCCACCCGGTAGCCCAGGAAGTCCAGGCTGTCCTTGACGGTGAAGCTCAGGGTCTTGTCCCGGGAGAGTTTCAGCCCCAGTTTAGCAAGGATTCCCTCCACCACTTCGGCATCCAGAAACAGGTCGTGGGGGTGATTGGCAAAGAGGCAAAAATCGTCGGCATAGCGCACCAGATGCCAGCCCTGCCTGCCCAGTTCGCGGTCGAAGGGAATCAAATAGAGGTTGGAGAGCAGGGGCGAGAGCGGATTTCCCTGCGGGATGCCCGGTCCCGGGCCCAGCATGTATGAGGAAATCAGACCTGCCGTGGGGTCCGCGCCAAAAAGTCCTTCCAAAAGGAGGCGCAGGTTCTGCCTGGGGATGGAGTCGAAGAAGGAGCTGATGTCGCTTTTCAGTCCTTTGGCAAAGCCTGCGGAGAAGTATTTGCGGGCCTGTTCCGCCGCCTGGTGGTAGCTCTTGCCCCGGCGGTAGGAATAGCATTCCTTCCCGATGAGCCGGTCCAGGGGCAGTTCGATTTGCCTCAGCAGGGCCAGCAGCAGGTGGCGCTCGTGGATGTTGGAAATGCTTATTACCCTGTATTTGCCGCTGGAGCTACGTTTATAGAAGCTGAGGGTTTCGCCGGGGCTGAGACTGCCTTTCAGCAGCATCTTGCGGGCGTTGAGCAGATAGGGCTTGCCCGCCTCCAGCAAGTCTTCCCGGGCGAGGTTGTCCGGGCCGGGGGAACCGGAATTCATCTCCTCGAGGGTGGAGCGGAGGTTGCCCAGAGTGGCTGCCCGAGCCAGCCAGCTCAGCCGGCGCGGGTTGGCTCTGCGCGCGAGGTCCAGGCTGCTGCCGCCCACCGTGTAAAAACCGAAGCCCAGACCCCGGTTCTTGCCGATACCCCTGTACTGGCCCCAGAGCAGGGCAGTCAGCAGTGGCTCAGGGATCGGTCCGGTCAGGCTGATACCGCCCACAAGCCCGCCCAAGGTTTTGGAATAGGGAACATCAAGCCAGATGAGGCCACGGTTCCCGATCCTGGGAAGTTCCGCATCCCCGGGAGTGATTTCCAGTTCACGGCAGAAGGCCTGCCAGAATACCTCCGTTTCCAGCCCGAGCGGATCCAGAAAGCGGAAATCCCCCTTGCCTTCTCCACCAGGTTTAAGGCGCAGGGGGCAGTAAAACACCAAGTCCAGGCTTGCCGCGCCAGCTAGCTCAGCCGCTTCCTCCGCGCAGCTTTCCGGCGACGCCGGCTCCAGGCTTTCCCCCTCGGGCAGATTGGCATAGGAAAGCAGCTTCAGGCTGGTTCCGGGCAGGAAATGCAGCCTGGGATCGGGAAAAACGGCTTTGGCGATGCCTTTCAGCTCATCCTCCAGCATTTCCACCACCCCTGCCAGATGCTGGCGGGGCACGCTGAGTTCCAGGCAGACGATTTCGCCGGGATACAGGTCGCGGAACCCGTTTTGCCCCGGCACCGGGTAAATGCCAAGTTGGGAAAGCTCGCAGCCAAAATAGGGCCTTATCCAGTCCCGGAGCATGGCACTCCAATACACCCCCTGGAAATACTCCAGCCGCGTTATCGGACGAATCACCTCAAAATCGAGGCGCAGCCAGTTGCGCCGCGTATTCTCGCCGAAACCGTTCATCGGGATGGCCTCCTGTTTGAAGTCTTGGCTCACATTCAGCATGGAGAGATATATCCGTCAAGCTGTTTCTGTCCGGGAGTATCATTTTACGGTGTGCCGGCCGCGGGTTCAGGAATCCGGATTCTCCGCGTC
>JAAYWB010000055.1 GCA_012516855.1 Candidatus Cloacimonadota bacterium | reverse complement strand
TTTAGAAATACTGCCTACGCGTCACTTGATGATGTTCAAAAAGCTCTTATTGATAGTTTCTCATACTTGGATAGCAACAAAGACATGGTCTCAAAATTGACCTATTTCAAATGGCTTAACTTAGATTAATGAAAGCGATTTGGTATAAAGCCCAAAGGCAACCTGGCGTACAGCGAATGCAGTGAGTATGGACGACAGGAAGTACTGCTGGCGTCGATGCTCGTGCCTCGCTCGACGGCAGCGCGTGGCCGGAGCGAAGCGATGCTGACTGGCCGTTAACGCCCTGTCCCGTGTTTCAGATTCGCCTCCCGCATGATGCCCGCACTTGATGCGGGTATCATGCGGGAGGCATGGGAGTGGAATAGTCGCAGGCGCTAAGGGCCTGACTGGCAGGACACCGCGGTAGGATCAGTTATAACTCTCTTTCAATCCGGGCCTTACCCGCCCGGTTGGAAAGATTCGCGCCAAATAATACTTGACAGGATTTGCCAAAGTGAATAGTATAAAGAGAAATGTCAAAATCCTTTTAGGAGGAGTTATGAAGAGACCAGGCTTGGTCTTGCTGATACTGGCTCTGGCCGCTGTGGCCTTCGCCGAAACAAACCTGACAGGCAGTCCCGGCCCGCCGCGCCTTATGTGGAGCGCCATAGCGCCCTGGACAAGTATCCTTTCAAAAACGACGGAGGAGACCAGCTTAGCTGGGCGGATTTCGGTCTGAAAGGCCGGGTGCGCAAGATGTACATCGAAACCAGCGACGTCATCAGTGGAACCGATTCCCTGAAAGACCACGTTATTGTGAGCTTCGACAGCCTCGGCCGCGTGGAAACCACCATCAGCGATACCCACAGCCCGCAGCCCCGGGGTTTCCGCTACTTGTACCATCCGGACGGCAAGTTGGAGAAGGTGCAGCGCTGTGCCTGCCAGAATGGCTTGGAAACCCAAACTGCCGACCTGGACAGCGTTTATCCGGCTCAGGACAACGCCGCGGAATATTTCTATGACGAACTGGGAAAGCTTAACCGAATCGTATTTTACGATGACGCGGGAGCCGTCTTAAAGGAACACCTTTACACCTATACTGATGACGGCTATTCAGTCGCCATAAATTTCGCCGTGCCCAGCCGCCGCAACCGCGACCAGATCCATTTCTATGACCGCAAGGGAACACCGGTCATCAGCCAGAAAAAAGACCTCAGCGGCAAATTCATCACCACCGCCAAATACAGCTACGACACCAAGAGGGGCATTATCTCCATCCTCCAGGATTATCTCAACGACGCCCACACCCAGAAAACCACGAATGTACTGGATGGCGAAGGACGCCTGAAAGAAAGCACGATAAACGACTTTCAGGGTAACTTTATGCGAAAGTACACATATAGTTACGACTCCGAGGGACGTCTAAGCAGCATGCTCTATACCTCACCCAACGACAAGATAAACACCATGCACACTTACATAACCGATGACCTGGGCAACCTCATCCGGTACAGCGCCACCCAGGACAAAGGAGACCAGAATCTCAGCCTGAGCATCCGCTACGAATATTACTGAACGAAGGCCATTTTTGCCTCCTTTCCAGTCTTTGCTGCTCATTTTTCGGTCCAATTGGTAGAATAGGGATGGTTTTCTCTCACACCGGACCTGGTGAAATCGCTGGATACACCGATCCAGGTGATTAGCGTAGCTGATAGTCTCCGCTTTAGCGTAATGATATAGGGTAATCTTTGCCTTGGCTAATGCTCCCTCCAGAGGCGTTTCTCAGCTTCACATCCTAAATCCGGGATTTTTGGATGGCTGGCAACTGCTGTTAGTGTGAATTACAAAAAAGCTCTTGACAGGGCAGGGCGAGCTGAAAAACTTGCTCCGAGCTGTCAGTTCCCCGCGTGGCGGGGCGAGAGCAAGCTCAAACTGGAGGAAAAACATGATCGGAAAAAGAATGAAGGCCCTGCGCCTGTCGCTGAAAGTCACGCAAAGCGCCCTGGCCAAGAAACTTAAGGTGAAGCCATCCGCCATTTCCCAGATCGAATCAGGGAAAATCCGCCCTTCTTTGGACACGATGCTGCTGCTCACCAAGGTCTGCGATGTAAATCTGCACTGGCTGATCACGGGCATGGGTTTGATGTGGGTCAATCCACAGGATTCGCGGCGAAAAACCAAAGATAAACTGAATAAGGTGCGCGACTTCATCCACGGCGAACTGGACGTTCTGACGCGCAACCGGGAACAGATCCAATTGGCTGAATTGCTGGATATTCCGGTATCCGGAGAAATCGCCGCAGGACCGCCCGTGGAGAATTTTGAAACCTATATGGAGTTTCTCACAATCCGCCGGGCCATGATCCGCGGGGTGGTTGAAGATTATGTTTGCCTGCGCGTGAACGGCAGCAGCATGGAGCCCATGGTGTTCAACAACGATCTGGTGCTTATCCGCCAAAACCAGGACTGGGAACAACTGGATGGGCAAATTTGCGCGCTGCGGATCGACGGCGGCATCACCCTGAAACGCCTGGTGATGGACGAAAAGGAAAAGATGATAATCCTGGTTTCACTCAATGACGAATACCAGCCCCTGCTGATAAATCCGGAGGAACATCAGGACATCACCCTGATCGGCTCCCTCTACTATCTGATGCGCAAAGTATCATAAGGCAGGTGTAACAATGCTTTTGGCGATCCTGATACTCTGCGTGCTGATCCTGGTTCTGGGAATTGTTGCCGCCATCCTGCTCTATCGAAAACAGTCGGCTCCGGATGACAGGCTGGATGAAGTGACCAGGTTTTCCGGGCAGTTGGAAGCCTTCGAACGCAATCTGCGCGACGATTTGCAGCGCTTGCGCACTGACCTGCTGGCCCTGGGAACCGACACCCGCAAGGAATTGGTGGCCACGCTGAACCGGCAGAACGAAAACCTGAATTCCGAGAACCGCAAAAACCGCGAGGAAATCAACGCCTCGCTCAACAACCTGTCTCAACAGATCAATGCCGACGCCGCCAAAAACCGAGCGGAACTCAGCACTTCTCTGAACAACCTCTCCGAATCCCTGGCCCGAAAACTGCAGGACTTGGTGAACACCCAGCAGCAGCAGTTCGAAGCCTTGAAGTTGGCTCTGGAAGGGCGATTGGAACAGATTCGCGCCAACAACGAAACCAAGCTGGAGGAAATGCGCAAAACGGTGGACGAGAAGCTGCACGACACTCTGGAAAAGCGATTGGGCGAATCCTTCAAGCAGGTGAGCGAGCGGCTGGAGCTGGTGCACAAAGGTTTAGGTGAAATGCAGAACCTGGCTAGCGGGGTGGGTGACCTTAAAAAAGTGCTCACCAACGTGAAGAGCCGCGGCATGATGGGCGAGTTCCAGTTGGAAGCGATCCTGGAGCAGGTGCTCACGCCTGAGCAATACACGCGCAACTTCAAGCCCCACAAGCGGCGCGACGAGGTGGTGGAATTCGCCATCCGCCTACCGGGCCGGGATGAAGACCAGGAAAGCGTTTACCTGCCAATCGACGCCAAGTTTCCCATCGAAGATTATTCCCGCCTGGTGGAAGCCTGGGATGTCGGCGACCCCGGGGTCACAGAAACCGCCCGCAAAGCGCTCTACAACCGCATTTTGGGCTGTGCCAGGGACATCCGCGACAAATATCTGAATCCGCCCCTGACCACCGATTTCGCGCTGCTATTTCTGCCCGTGGAGGGGCTCTACGCCGAGGTTTTGCGTGATCCGGCCCTCTTTGAGCAGCTGCGCCGCCAGTATCAGGTTGTTGTTGTGGGCCCAACCACGGTGGCGGCCATCCTGAACAGCCTCCAGCTCGGTTTCCGCACCCTGGCCATCGAAAAACGCTCTGGCGAGGTCTGGAAGATCCTCAGTGCTGTAAAGAACGAATTCGGCAAATTCGGAAAAGCGCTGGAACACACCCAGAAAAAGCTGCAGGAAGCCTCCAATTCTATCGATACGGCCAGCCACCGCAGCCGCCAGATCCAGAAAAAGCTGAACAAAGTGCAGGAACTGCCCGTTGATGAGACTGCCCAACTCCTTGAATTGGAAGACGATACAGGCGTATCTACTGGCACGGGAGCGGAAGAGGAGGATTTAGCTTGACAGCCACTCCCAAACCAAAAAACCATGACAGCAATAAAACAACTGACCAGGGAGGTTATAAATGTTTCTAACTGGCAAGCAACTAGGAGAAGTATTTCTCAAAGCCAAAAAACAGCGTTTCGGCATCATCGCCTCGAACGTTGTGTTCGACACCCAGATACGCGCCCTTGTGCAGGGCTACGCGGCGGTGAATTCAGACGGCCTGATGCAGATGAGCAGCGGCGCCTGCAAATATGCCGCCGGCGAGTCGCAGGACATCAAGGTTGGCGCGGCGCTGATCTCCACCATGATCAAAACCTTTGCCTCGCAATTCCCCAAAAGCGGTGTGGGCCTGCATATCGACCACGCCACCCCCAACTATTTTGATTTCATCGTCCACTGCATCGAACAAAACCTGGTGACATCCGTGATGATCGACGCTTCGAAAGAAGACTTGGAAGAAAACATCCGCATCACCAAAGAAGTGGTGGATATAGCCCACAAACACGGGGTTTTGGTGGAAGGCGAAATCGGCCACATCAAGGGAGCCGAAGACGAGATCGTTTCAGATATCGAGCTTTACACCCGGCCGGAAGAGGCGCTGGAATTCGTACAGAAAACCAACGTGGATCTTTTTGCTGCCTCAGTGGGAACCAACCACGGCGTTTCCAAAGGCGAAAACATCGTGTTGCGCCTGGACCTGATCAAGGAGATCGACGACCTGCTGATCCAGCACGGGGTGGAACGAGGCCTGGTACTGCACGGCGCTTCCGGACTCACCGACGAGCAGCAGCGCGTGGCTATTGCCAACGGCGTGGTGAAAATAAACAAGGACACCCACTACCAAATGGACATGGCGGAAGCGATCCAAGCTTATTGGGAAAAGGAAAAATACGCCATCGTCTGCCCACCTGACGTGTCGCCGGAAGACTACATCCCGAACAAGGGCAAATTCGATCCCCGCAAGTGGCTGATCAAAGGCGAGGAAAAGATGAAAAACACAGTCATGGAGTTCTGCCGCGTCACCGGCAGCGCTGATAATAGCATATTGCTCTAAAGGAGTGTGAATGATAAAAGTAGCCATCAATGGATTTGGCCGCATCGGACGCCTCGTGCTCCGAGCCATCTATAAATACCACCCCGAAATGAAGGTAGTGGCCATCAATGATCTCACCGACGCCAAGACCCTGGCATACTTGCTGAAATACGACAGCGTGCACAAGATCTTCTCCAGCGAAGTGAAACATACCGACGACAGCATCATCGTGGACGGAAATACCATCCGGGTTTTCGCTGAAAAAGACCCCGAAGCCCTGCCCTGGAAAGAGCTGGGCGTAGAATATGTGATTGAATCCACCGGCGTTTTCAACACCAAAGAAGCCGCTTCCAAACACCTCAAAGCCGGCGCAGCCAAGGTTATCCTCACCGCTCCTGCCAAGGACGAGGTGGATGCCACCGTCGTGATGGGCGTGAACCACACTTCCCTGAAGCCTGAACACGCTGTGGTTTCAAATGCTTCCTGCACCACGAACTGCCTGGCCCCTGTGGTCAAAGTTCTGCAGGATAGGTTCGGCATCGCCGGCGGGCTGATGACCACGGTGCACTCCTTCACCAATGACCAGCGCATCCTGGATCTGCCCCACAAGGACTTACGCCGTGCCCGCGCCGCCTCCATGAGCATGATACCCACTTCCACCGGCGCCGCGAAAGCCATCGGCCTGGTGATCCCGGAACTGGCGGGAAAGCTTGACGGCATCGCGATCCGCGTGCCCACTCCGGATGGTTCGCTGGTGGACCTCTGCGTGAATCTGGAACGCGAAACCACAAGGGAGGAGGTCAACGCCGCCGTGAAAGAGGCCGCCGAGACCTATCTGAAAGGCTTTCTGCAGTATTCCGAGGAACAGTTGGTCTCCATCGACATCGTGGGCAATCCCCATTCCTCCATCTTCGACGCCCCTTCCACCAATGTGAAGGGCAAGATGGTGAAGATCTTCAGCTGGTATGACAACGAGTGGGGTTACTCCTGCCGCGTGGTCGATCTGCTGGACTACATGAGCAAACTATGATTTGAGCCGGGGGTGGCCTTATCCGCTACCCCTGATTTTATCTATGGCGAAATACTACTACACTTACGAGGGCAAGACTCTGGGCCCGGTAAGCCCCAAAGAGGTTCTGGATCTGATCCTGGACGATGTGCTGAGCATGGATTCATCCGTGATGGAAAGTAGTTCACCGCAATGGCTGAAGATACGTGACATTCCGGAACTGATGCGTTACCTGCATGAATCGGAAGTGCAGATAACGGATTGGGCCGAGGACAAAGGCTTTGCCAGTATCGACGAGGAAAACGTCCCGCTGTTTTTCCACATTCCGGTGTCCCGGTTGGTCTGGCTGAGCCTTATCACCTTTGGGTTTTACGAGATTTACTGGATTTACAGGAACTGGCGTTTTCTGCGCTTTCACCGTAAGGGTCGCACCGCTGCCTATTTCGGGAGGGATTTGCGGAATCCTGTTGACTTGGTGGGGGTATTTTCACAAATTTCCACGGACCAGGAGTTGGGCGGAAGGTACAACGGACGGGATTTCACACTCAACGGCTGGCTCTGGATAGTGGCCCTTCTGACTCAGGTGGCTCGCTCCATCCTGGGGTTCACGCCGTTCCTGAGCGTCTGGGTGGATTTCGCACTGACCTTCGGCTTGCTGGCTTTATCCATCCTCTGCCTTGTGCCGGTGCAAAAGCACATCAACGAGGGCAACGCCAAAGCCGGCAAACCGCTTTCCAGGCCTACCTTTGGGCACTATGCCTCGATCGTGGTGGGTTTACTGGCCTGGTTGCTCGTGCTGTTTTCCTTGATATCACGTCTCGTCAGGCTTTTTGCCTGAAACCTTAGCCCTCAGCCTCTTTCAATCATCTTTTCTATTGTTGCTGCTGGTGCTCGCTTTCCTGCTGGTGTTTGATGGCGTCCTGCAGATATGAGCGGCGGTTGATCCTGATCATCCAAATGACGAAAACCAGCACCAGGGTGCCCACGAGGCCGATCAGCGCATAAAGCATCCAGTTCAGGCCCTTTTTCATCTCCACCGTCATCAGCTCTTTTTTGTTCCACATGTTCAGCGTGTCGAACTTCCAGGTTACCACTCTGTTGGCGTGGTCTATGCTCTGGGAGTTGTCGCCCGCGTGGATGATTTTCCAGGGGAGGTGGAGTTTGTAGGTCCACATCGGGTGCTCGGTTTGCTGCTGCATATAGATGCCCTGGAGGATGTCGTTGTCGTCCGGTAGGCTGTTGATGTAGTCTTCATCATAGACAAGGTTGTCGTCTGAGTCGAACATGGAGCTGTCTTCACCGGCGGCATCGTATTCCCCAGGCTCGCTGGGAAATCCGGTCCCTTCCGGAGCGGCGTTCTGGCTGCCCAGGGAGATCAGGCGCTTGAATTCAATGTTGCCCTTGGCGTTTTTCGCGATGGTGATGTTGCCCCAGAAATCCGCTGACCAAAGCTGGTCGTTCACGCTGTTGAAAGCCTCTATGCTGTCGAACTTTAGCTCCACCTCATAGATCATTTTCGGCCCGCTCTGCTTTCTCGTGATGTTTTCCAGGTGAATCCCCGGTTTGTCGAGCTTGTTCATGATCTCCTGGGTGTTGGCATAATAGGACTGATGGACCAGGCGCATCCTGGCCCGGCCCGAGCCGTTGGAGTTCAGCCAAAGCTCTTCATCGTATTCCACGCATCCGGACAGAAGCAGGAGCAGCGCGGTCAATACCAGTAGCGGCAGCGATCTTTTCATGGATATCTTGTTCCTCATGCAACAAACCTTGTGTTTCCACTAATAGAATAATCGCTTTTTTGGCAAGCAAAATATTTCCCGCGCGGAGGCTCAGATTTCTATTGACAAAAGATGCCGCCTTCCGGACTCTTGAATTTCATCATCAATGTAAGGAGTTAAACATGACAGAACTGCGTCAAATATACCACTGCCCGATCTGCGGCAACCTGGTGGAAGTCCTTTTCACCGGTGCCGGAGCGCTGGTTTGCTGCGGTGAACCGATGAAGCTTTTGGAAGGAAACACCGTGGATGCCGCGCTGGAGAAACACGTTCCCGTGCTCACTGAAATGGGCGACAAGGTCAAGGTCGTTGTGGGTTCCACACCCCATCCGATGGAGGAAAAGCACTACATCTCCATGATCGAGGTCTGCACCAAGAACAAGGTCCACCGCCACGAACTCAAGCCCGGAGACGCCCCTGAGGCAATTTTCCGCGTGAGTGCAGACAAAGTGGTCTGCGTGCGTGAATACTGCAACCTGCACGGTCTCTGGAAAGCCTGAAACAACCCAAAAGAGAGGAAATAAAGCAATGTCATTCAAAGATACCCAGACAGCCGGCAACCTGATGAAGTCGTTTGCCGGAGAGAGCCAGGCCCGCATGCGCTATATCTATGCGGCCAAAACAGCCAAGAAAGAAGGTTTTGAGCAGATCGCCAATATCTTCACCGAAACCGCCGAAAACGAAAAGGAACACGCCAAGCTGTTCTTCAAACACTTGCAGAAACAAGGGCTGGAAGGCGAACCGATAAGCATCATGGCCTCCTTCCCGGTCGCCTGGTCGGCAGACAACACCCTCAAAAACCTGGAATATGCCGCCGAGGGCGAAAAAGAGGAATGGGCAGAGCTCTATCCCATGTTCGCGGAAATCGCCGAAGATGAAGGCTACAAGGAAATCGCCCTCACCTGGCGCCTGGTGGCCAAAGTGGAAAAGGAGCATGAAAAGCGTTTTCGCAAGCTCTATGAAAACGTCAAGGACATGAAGGTCTTCAAAAAGGACGGCAGCTTTTTCTGGAAATGTCTCAACTGCGGCTACATCCACGAAGGCGCCGAAGCTCCGGAAATCTGTCCCTGCTGCCTGCATCCCAAGGCCTATTTCGAAATCCACTGCGAAACCTATTAAGGAGAAAATAAGATGCAAAAATTCTATTGCACTGCCTGCCAGTGGGTCTATGACCCCGCGGAAAACGACAATATCCCCTTCGAGGAACTTCCCGAAGATTGGGTTTGTCCCTTGTGCGGCGTCGGCAAAGATTTCTTCGAACCTGTCGACGAATAATCATAAACGTTGCGGAAAGCCTGCCCCCCCGGCGGGCTTTCCTTTTTATAAAACCAGAACCGATTCAGAGGAAACCATGACCACACAGGAATTCAACGAAATACTGGATTTCGCCGTCGCCCGCGAGCGGGAGGCAGTCCAATTCTACCGCGACCTGCAGCAGGAAGCCAAGTTCCAGGACCAGCGGGAGATGCTTAAGGAACTGGAAGCCATGGAGATGGGACACATTGAGGTGATCGAGAACATCCGCCGTAGAGGGGTTTCAGCCGACGAAATCCCCCGGGTGCAGAACCTCAGGATCTCCGAATATCTCAGCACCGACGTCGAAAACCTCGATCTCAGCTATCAGAACATCCTCATCAAGGCCATGAAGCGCGAAGAGAATTCCTTCAAGCTCTATTCCGAAATGAGCCTTAGATTCCCCGACAGCGAAATCTCCACACTCTTCCGCAAACTCGCTTCCGACGAAGCCAAACACAAACTGCTGTTCGAACGCCTTTACGACGATTGGATCAGCTCCGGAAATTGAAACTCGCCCTCGATACCTCTCAGAACTCCGGTTCCATCGCGCTTTGGGACTTCGGGCGGGTGCTTTACTCCGCCTGTTTCGACATCAGCATCACCCACAGCGAAACCCTGATGCCGCAGGTGGACGCGGCCCTTAAATTCTGCGGATTCCAGCCCGCCGACATCAGCGCGGTGTATCTGGCCAACGGGCCCGGCTCTTTCACCGGATTGCGCATCGGGCTGGCCACAGCCAAAGGCATCGCCTTCGGACTCAAGATTCCCCTGCACACCTTTTCCACCCTGCAATTGGCAGCCCTGTGCCGCTACCGCTGCGGCCGGAAAGTCCTGGCCGTGCTGGACGCGAAAATGCGAGAAGTCTATGCCGCGCTTTACGATGAGGAGCTGAACGTTTTGGAGGGTCCCGCTGTGCTGGCTCCGGAGGAACTTCTGAACTGGGATCTGTCCGGGGCTTACCTCACCGGCAGCGGCAGCAAACTACTCAAACCCTCTCTTGAAGAGCGGGGCATCCCCTTCGTTCCAGTGCCGGAAGCGCCCCTCGACGCCTCCGGGCTGTTCACCCTGGCCGCCATCTTTCCCCGGGAGGAAAACTACGATTTCCAGCAGCTTGCCAGCCTCGAACCTTTCTATTTGAGGGAATCCACGGCCCAAGTGCGCCGCCAGGGCAATTAGTTATGGCTCTCTTTCAAACCGTGTAAGTCCGGAGGGCGACACAATCGCGGGGGTTGATTTTAGCCGCCCACAAGTGGCTCTCCACCTTGTTGTTACCTTTAACAACATACTACCCGCCCCCAAACCCACGTCATTCCGGGCTTGACCCGGAATCCAGTGTGCGAGGGTGCATAGGCCCCACGTAACAAAAAAAGTCCGGCAGCCTGGCTACCGGACGCATATCTTTATGTGATCAAGGTTCTTATCAGACTTCCATGATCTCTTTTTCCTTGCCTTTCTCCACTTCGTCGATCTTTTTCACCCATTCGTCGGTGAGGTCCTGGATATCCTTGAGGAGCTTTTTCTGCTCGTCCTCACTGATTTCGCTGTCCTTTTCCATCTTTTTGGCCTGGTCGTTGGCTTCGCGGCGAATGTTGCGGATGGCAACTCGGGCGTCCTCGGCGAGTTTTTTGAGGTTTTTAACGATGTCGCGCCGTTTCTCCTCGGTAAGTGGCTGGAAAGGCAGGCGGATCACGTTGCCGTCATTTTCCGGGGTGATGCCCAGATTGGCGGCGAGGATGGCCTTTTCGATGTCGGCGAGGGTGGTCTTGTCCCAGGGCTGCACCACAATGGTGCGGGGTTCAGGGATCGAGATGTTGCAGAGCTGTTTCACCGGGGTGGGGCTGCCGTAATAATTGATGCGCACATCGTCGAGGATGGAAGCGCTGGCGCGTCCTGTGCGAACTCTGGAGAACTGATGCAGCAAAGCATCGAAAGACTTGTTCATTTTGTCTTGGGATTGAGAGATGAGTTGTTCCATTTTTACCTCTTTCGGCCTTGGCCTGTCAGGGATGGATGAAGGTTCCGTGGTCGGGGCTGGATATTGCCTGGCAGAGCCCGCCCTGTTTGCCGATGTTGAAGATCTTGATCGGCAGTTCGTTAGCTTGGGCAAGCGAGAAGGCGGTCATGTCCATCACGCCCAGTTTTTGTTCCAGGCATTGGTCATAGGTGGCATCGGATATGAATACGGCCGTGGGGTCAACCTTGGGATCGGCGCTGTAGAGGCCATCGACCTTGGTGCCCTTGAAAACCATATCCAGCTTTAGCTCACAGGCACGCAGCACCGCGGCGGTGTCGGTGGTGAAAAACGGATTTCCCGTTCCGCCGCTGAGCAGGCAGATACTGCCGGCTTCCATTGCCTGAAAGGCCCGCCGGGGCGTGTAATGCATGGCCACGCTATCAATGCTGAAGCTGGTGAATACCTGGGCGGAATAGTTCTTGCGGTTCAGGATTTCAGCCAGATAGAGGGAATTCTGCACGGTGGCGAGCATGCCGATGTGGTCGAGGGTAACGCGGTTGAGGCTCTGGTTTTTCCAGGTTCCGCCGCGAAAGATGTTTCCCCCGCCCAAAACGATGGCGAGGCTGTAGCCGAGGCGCCGGGCTTCGATGATCTCGTCGGTGAGGGCATCTATGACGGCGTCATCATAGCCAAATCCCTTGGGACCGGCTAGCACCTCACCGCTGATCTTGAGCAGCAGGCGGTGGATCTTTTCCGGTTTATAGGTCATGGCAGCAACACCTTTTTTAAGCGCGTCGGCTTATTCTCCACCCAGCGCGAAGCGCGTGAAACGGGCGATCTGGATGTTTTCACCGGTGCGGGCGATGGCCTCGGTGAGCATGTCTTTCACGGTGCGGCCAGATTCACTCACCAGTTCCTGTTCCAGCAGGGAATGCTCGGAGCGATATTTTTTGATGCTGCCTTCCACGATCTTGTCTATGATTTCGGGCTTCTTGCCTTCATTGACGGCTTTGTTGTGGGCGATTTCGCGCTCTCTTTCGATTATGGCGGGGTCGATCTGATCGGCGGATACGGCCAGGGGATTGGTGGCCGCGATCTGCAGGGCGATCTCTTCTGCCAGCTTCTTGAATTCATCGGTGCGGGCCACGAAATCGCTTTCGCAGTTCAGCTCGAGCATCACGCCCAGCCTGTTGTTGAAGTGGATGTAGGAAAAGATGATCCCTTCCTTGGTTTCGCGCAGGGCCTTGCCCTCGGCTTTGGAGATGCCGCGCTCGCGCAGGTATTTGATGGCGGCATCCACATCACCGTTGGTCTCAAGCAGGGCTTTGCGGCATTCCATCATGCCCACGCCGGTTCTGTCGCGCAGTTCTTTTACCATTTTGGCTGTGACTTCTATCATTTGAAAACTCCTTGATGCTTGTTGGGGGCAGGGGAGGGCGGGAACCCTCCCCGCTCGTAAAATCCGGTTTATTTCTCTTCTTCCGCGGCTGCTGCCATTTCCTCAGGCTGCTCAGCGGGTTTTTCAGACTGAACTGGCTCGGCGGTGGTTTCCGCCATCTCAGGGGTGAATTCAGCCGGTTCTTCTTGGGTGTCGGCGCCTTCAGCGGCGATGTTTTTACCTTCAAGCACGGCGTTGGCCATTATGTCAGAAATCAGCTGGATGGCTCTGGTGGCGTCGTCGTTTGAGGGAATCACATAATCGATCAGGTCGGGGTCACAGTTGGTGTCCACCATGGCGATGATCGGCACACCCAGGATGCGGGCTTCATGCACGGCGATCTCTTCGTGGCCGGTGTCAACGATGAATATGGCCCCGGGAAGGGCGTCCATTTCACGGATCCCGCCCAGCGAGAATTCGATCTTGTCGTGCATGCGTTTCATCTTTTGCTGCTCGAGCTTGGTGTAGTTGTTGATGGTGCCGTCGGCCACGATATCTTCGTAATATCTCATCTTTTCGATGCTTTTGCGGATGGTGGCCATGTTTGTGAGCATGCCGCCGTACCAGCGCTGGTTAACATAGAAGACACCGCTTTTCTCGGCGGCGTCCTTGATGGCCGCCTGGGCTTGTTTCTTGGTGCCCACGAAGAGGATGTACTCCTGGCGGTTGGCAACTTCCTTCAAAAATTGATAAGCCTCATTGATGGCGTCAACGGTCTGTTTGAGGTCGATGATGTGGATGCCGTTGCGCTTGATGAAGATGTACTTCTTCATTTTCGGGTTCCACTTGAAGGTCTGATGGCCGAAGTGGACTCCTGCTTCCAGTAGTTGTTTCATTGTAACTACGGACATTGATACTCCTTGCATATCTTACGGTTGCTTTTCCGGGCAGGGATCTAAGCAATTCAGAGGAGCGAACTCCCCACCGCCTTGCAACTCCCGGCGCGGTTTTTTGGGTGGATGGATCTGGCAGTTCATCTGTCCCGGCGGGGGAGGGCTGGCCTCCCCAAAACCCGGTTTAACGTTTGGAGAACTGGAATCTCTTTCTGGCTTTCGGCCTTCCGCTCTTCTTGCGCTCCACCATCCGGGGGTCGCGAGTTAGAAAGCCGCGGGCTTTGAGGGCAGGACGGTATTTTTCATCATACTCGACGAGGGCGCGGGAAATACCGTGGCGAATGGCGCCGGCCTGGCCGCTGAGGCCACCGCCGGTGACGTTGACGTAAACGTCGAAACTGTCGCTCACGCCAAGCTCCTGAAGGGGCTGTTCCACAACCATTTCCAGCGTTTCGCGCTGCAGGTATTTCTTCATCTGCACCTTGTTGATGATGCGTTTGCCTGTTCCGGGTGCGATCCGGACACGGGCCACGGCGTTTTTCCTTCTGCCAACTGCATCATAAGTTTGCATACTCATTTCTCCTTGAGGTTGAGTTCCACCGGTTTCTGAGCCGCGTGGGGATGCTCGGTTCCGGCATAGACTTTCAGTTTCTTGAACATGGCATCTCCCAGAACGGTTTTGGGCATCATGCCGCGCACGGCGTGCTCGATGATCTGGGTGGGATGCTTTTCAAGCATTCGTTGAAACGGGATCTCCTTGAGTCCGCTGGGGTAGCCGCTGTAGGTCTTGTAGATCTTCTGCAGGCTTTTCAAACCGGTCACGCGCACCTTGTCGGCGTTGATCACGATCACGTAATCGCCGGTGTCGATATTGCGCACGTAATAGGGTTTGTTCTTGCCGCAGAGGATGGAGGCCACCCGCGTGGAAAGACGTCCCAAAGGCAGATCCGTGGCATCGACAACATACCAGGCGCGCTGGATGTCATCGGGCTTCGGAGTGAGGGTTTTCATCGATTCTCCTTTACAAATATTTATACAGAAAGCCACAATTTTTCAAGCGGGGATGGTGTCAAGGATTATATTGCACTCCAGTGACATCCATTTCCCCTCCCTCTGGTTATGTTTTTGCGCATTATGGATTTTTTTCCACAGGCGAACAAGCAGCAGGCTTAACGCCCTCTCTGGCAAAGGCAATAGGCATTCAGAAGATAAGCGGGACTGACAGGTTCAGAAATAATGCACTACGGCTTACGCAAATATTGCAGCCATTCGGGCGATGTTTATCGCGTTAGGCAGAACTTATTTCCACAAGCGCTCTTACCTTATTCGGAAAATCCAAAAGCGGCACCACTAAATTCGCCAAAGGGCGGAAACACAAAAACACAAAAATATTTGCGCTTTTCATTTTTCGCGCTGCTGAAACATATTTTCCAAAATAACACTTGACACCATTAGCAGCATATCGGAAACTGGTTTTCAGGTAAATAAGCTTATGCCGAAATAACCCTGATATCAGTTGGTTTGCCATTTTCACTGTAGTCGAAGAGAATTAGTAGCGGTAGGCATCCCGCGTTTTCAGGATCCGGCCAAAATGGAGATTGGATGAGAATTGATTTTTCAGACCCAACGCCGTTTTTTTCGCCCGGTCTGCGGGTTCGAAACAGCCGAGAAGCATCCAAATCCCCCGTAAATTACAAGAATTTCGTTCAATCTCATTTCCCAACGTGTTTTTCCCATCACTCCACCTCCGGAAGCAAGTCAAGAGGTAACTTCGCACATTACACCAGGCACGCTTCCCCGGGCCGGAAAGAGGGAAAACAGCTTACATTCCCAACTTCAAAACCAAATCAGGGGCCGCGAACCGGCCGGGAGCTTCACTGTCCGGGCTGATTCCGGTCCCTAGCTAACCAAAAAATTCTTCACACTAACTTCAGAAATCTATCTATCTTTAAGGAGAGATGATATGAAGAAATTACTAATTCTGCTAATCGCTGCCTTTGTGTTCGGCGGTTTGTTTGCAGCTCCGTTAACCGAAGGATTTGAAAGTCCCGCGTGCCCCGCTGCCGGTTGGACCATAAGATACGCCAATCAGTCATACCCGTCCGGCAATACCATGACGCATAACACGGATCAATATTATGCAGGTGCTCGGTCTTTCCGTTTCTCTTCGTTTAGCTCCGGAACCCCTTACGACCAGTACCTGATAACTCCAGAGCTCAATGTCACATCAGGTGACCAAACAGTCAGCTTCTGGTACAGAAAATATACCTATGGTTCAGAGGTCTTCAGAGTTGGATGGTCTTCGACCGGTACAGAAGTTGCTGACTTCACCTGGTCAGCAGATATAACAGACGCATCGACCACTTGGCAACAATATATCAAGACCGACCTGCCTGTCGGCACAAAACATGTTGCCATACATTACAAATCAAACTACGCATACTACCTCTACATTGATGAATTTACGGGGCCTGAGGTTAACATAGCCCCCGAGCCAAGCAGCCACGTGACGGGTTTTGCCGCGGGAAACTTGGCTTTAACATCCATCCAGTTGAACTGGACCGGCTCCACCGGCACGCAATTGCCCGCGGGATACCTGATCCAGGCGATCACAGGTACTGGTTCCTATGCCACGGTCGCGGACGGAAATCCGGTTGCCGATGACACCGACTGGTCAGACGGCAACGCCGCGGTCAATGTGACTCATGTTGTAGGTGCCAACACTTACACCTTCACTGGATTGACCGCCAACACTGCCTATGAATTCAAAATCTGGCCCTCCACCAACAACGGGGCAGACATCGACTTCAAGGTTGACGCTC